>JAXJTP010000073.1:0-12428 GCA_036309525.1 Acutalibacteraceae bacterium
TATGCATAGTATAGACATAATGTTATTAAAGTTTCTTCGTCTTGTATCCCTTTTCTTCTACTCATTGCTTTTGTTTCCCAACATGCCTCTTTATATCCTTTGGGTAATAAATTTAGTATCTCTTTTATTTCCATTCTTTTCGCCCCTATTTTATTATAGCATATTAGAAACTATACTACCACCTATTTTAAGTTAGTGCATATAGGGGTTAACCCCAACTGTGTGCAACATTCAAATCTAAACTTTCATAAATAAACTTACACACTTTTCTTGACAAACCCATATTTTCGTATTTTATACGATTTTAAAATTTTATTATCTCAATAAGTTTGAAATTTATTTTTATCATTTTGAGATTCCTGAGGTTACTTTATTTATTTTTATTAAAAGACTGAACAATGTATAAACTTAATTCATACTATAAAGCTTTTGTCAAATCTCCCATTATTCCACGATTTGGGTTATCAGGAGTTCCTACAATTGAAACACGGTCTAATAACAGATTTCTGAATTCACATGAGGTTTCTGGTAACAGGGTGCAAGCATGACATGCCGCATAATTAAGTGATGCAAAGCCTTGCTGTGTTGACATATAGCATATCGGGTCACCACTACACCATCTTGCTTCTTTTAGCATATTTTTTAATACTTTATCAAACAATTCAGTATTTTCAACAACGCTTATTAAACCTCCTAAGCTACCATCGCTGTCTGATGAAGAAAGATAAACAAGTATACCTTCCATTTCAAAATCATTTGAACCATCTGTAAATGTGGAATAGATTTTTTCGCTCATCGAAGCAACACTATATCCACATTCGTTTGCAAGCTGACGTATAAATAGATGTGCAAAAGTGTGTAATAGTACATATTTGTTTGAATATTTTGGTGTGTTGAAAAAAGTGTTTTTATACGCTTCATTTAACTTATCGTATCTGTTACCAATATTTACAATCCACTTATCTATGGCTGATTTCTTAAATTTAATAAATATTCCTTCACCGTTCATTTCAACAGCAGGTAACCAGTTTTTCTTTTCAGTTGATAATGGTACTATACGACTTGAGTTATCTTCACCGTTGTATGGATACAATCGCGTAAATCCACTTATAGCCATAGTTACAACTAATCTGTCTACTGCAGTAACTGTGTCAAAGAAATCTTTAAAGTCATTCGGAATTTCAACACTATGAGAAGAAAATCTATCATCCTGTAAATTCTTTTTACAGAGAACTTTATATTCATCAACGTATATATCTGCTTCGGTGCGTTTAGCGTTAAAATTATCATTATTTTTTAACAGCTTATATATCTCCAGCAAATCTTTTATTTCTACTTCAGGTACCCTGGGCGATATTCTATCCGTTATGTACTTTTCTTTTGATTCATCTGGCATATATTCAAGAACCTGAAGCTCATTTTTAAGAACACCGACAGCCTTACTACTCCAAGGTGGAATAAGCAATGCACTTTGAGTTATAGGAAAATATACTCCTGTTGAGCTTCTTAATCTTGTTTTAGGAACCGCCTGACAATCTGTCTGATAATTTTTTAAATGTGGATGTATACCGCAACAAAGCTTACCGTTTTCGCCAGCAAACGCATTCTTATTGAAAACCCCTACCATACTTCTTTTAGCCTTGCAATCTGTACATTCAAGCATCAAACTTTCTGCGTCGCTTCTGTTGCCGATGTTATACATTTTTATTCTTGGTGATGGTTTATTAGATGCACATTCTTTGCCATGATGCACCCACCATGAATAAGGAAAATCCTCCATGTGTCCGTTTTCACAAATAAGAACAAATCTTGACGCTACAAGATGACCATTACATTTTTTTCCGTTATCTCCATCACGGTTACACCTATGTTTATTTTGTTGATTTATAACTTCACGATAATCAATAATACTTTTACATTTAGGGCAGTATAGCTTTTGTGGAAATATATGTGCTAAAACATCATCACTTTTTTTAAAGCCTATATTATGAGCAACTTTGGGTTCAAGAAAAAATTTTGCACCTGTAAAGGCCTGTAGATTTTCATTGGAAATTTTACGAGTCTGATAACCATTATCTTTATCCCAATCATCAACACCTGCGATTATAGCAGTATCCTTTACAAAATCAACCACACTTCCAATTCCGAATGTGGATATAAGCTGACTTTTTCGTATTTCTCCAATATTTTGTGTAATCTTCACAGATTTATTTTTATTTCTAAACATACTTTACTACCCTCACTTTTTTATATAAATATTCGCTGATGCTTCTACATTTCTAAGAGAATTCAGTATTGGTGGAAAATCTATATTTGAAGTATTCTCGGCTGAATTAAGCAAACAACACTCACCATCATTTTTTCCTATATAGCATAATTCAGAATTTATAGTTATATAATATTCCCAGATATCCATAAATTCATCTAAAATGCTTTCTGCATATTTTGCAGATTTTGGGTTCAACTCTGATATACGATTAATAATGAAGCTTTTAATATTCAGTACATCAGGGTCATTCTTACTGAAATATTTGGCTGTATGATTAGCACCTAATTTCGGAATTGTAAGACGCACCATCGCAACAAATACGCAATGCAATGCTTTTGCCATTGCTGCTTCAGAAAAAGGTGTTACACTGGTAGCTTCAACATACTGATAAAAAGATTTATGATAAAAACCAAATTGTTCGTAATGAGATTTATCTCTTGAACGCATTGTATTATATAAGGCTATAACAACACCCGGGTTTTGTCTACCAACACGGCTTGTAGCCTGAATGTATTCAGAATTAGTTTTAGGTTGGTTATATACTGTCATTAACCCAAGTCTGTTAATATCTATACCTACAGATAGCATATTTGAAGCTAAAACATATGAATAGCAACCGCTTTGCTTATAATTTTCTTCTAATCTTTGCAAAGTATCCTTAATTTCCTTTGCTGTTTTTCTGCTAGTTAATTCTTCATTGTTAAAATAAGGGATATCACTTTTAGTCAATCCCAATTCTTCGCTAAGGACTTTAAATTTCCTTTTTATCAATGTATTTATATGTGTATCCATACGGTCTTGTAATATGTTAGCGGAAGCACCTAAATCTCGAATAGCATTAAAATATCCGATTATTGTATAGTATTGGTCTATAATCTCATCTTTTTTATTTTGCATTTTAAAAAGAGCTTTTATGTACGAAAGTGTTCCGTAAGTACGAACAAGCAAGTCAGAAATACTACCACCATTTTCACACATTCCAATGTAGGTTCTTGCAGGTCTTTCATCTCGGCTTGCTATCTGTGCAAAAAAGGAATCCCGAAAATCAATACCATTTGGTGGAAATTGTAACATTTTTCTGTTATAAAGATTTTTAATCTGTTCATCTGCATTTTTTACAGTTGCTGTAGATGCTATAATTTTAGGTAATGTATCATTATGCTGACATAAAAAGTCAACTGCAATTTCATACAAACCATCAAGAGAGCCTAGTGCATTTGAAATAAGATGTAACTCGTCCTGAATAATTAATGATGGGGGGTATCATCTACACCAAATAGATTTTTAGATTCTTCCACCCATGTAATACGAGCGAATTTATCTATTGTACTAAGTAGAAAGGTAGGTTTGTTTCTATAGATATCATCATCAACAACATATATAGGTAATTTTTTATGAAACTCACATTCAGGATTGTCCTTGCAACAAATAGTCATTCCATCAGCAGTGATATCATAGCCTGTAACATCAATATCTTTACCACACCACGGGCATTTTGTTATTTGAACAGGATTACCTTCATAGATTTTTTCATCTTTATTTTGTTTCAGTTTTTGTAATACCTCTTTTGCCTTATCAATATGATTAGGTGTCATACCCGAACCAATCCATAAGCCTATGCTAATTTCACCGCCTGAGAGATTATTAACTCTACGAATATATTCACATGCACATACCATAGCAGCAGCACGCTCAAACTGCTGAATGGTAAGCAATCTGAGTGTATAACGCATAATTACAGCTACACCATTATTTACTGCACAGCCAGAAAGTCTGCGATAAAAAATTGTAAAAGCTGCCACACCTAAATAGGCCTCTGTCTTACCACCACCTGTAGGAAACCAAAGCAAATCGACAGTATTGTGGTATTCGCTTTCAGCGTTTGTTATATCAGGTATAATTTGTAAAATATACGCTAGCTGAAACGGATACCATTTAACAGTTTCTGCTTTTTGATATTTAGTTTTTACTCGCTGTAGCAACATTGCTTCATTCATAAACACAAAAGCTTTCCAGGCATAATCATCAGTAAGTAATGTACGGACTCCATTTTTTAATCGATTGATACACAACTCGATACGTCTTAATATCTCAGAAGTAGCTGAACAAAACAAATCCAGGTTATCACTTTCTTCCTTTTTGCATTCTTTCCATTTGTAATACTCGTCTATAAATACCTCTAATTTTTTGCACAATTTATTTCTTTCAGAACACTTCCAATTATTTAAATATAAAATCTCCTCATTTTCAATTTTCCCAGGCATCATCTGAAGAACCTCTTCTGATGGAATAAAATCACTGCTGATTTCAAATACTCCTTTTTCAGATTCTTCATATGTAACTGAACAACCATGACCATATCCGTAATTTTTAACTGTGCGATACAATAAACATTTTATCTGTGACTCAATATCTGATTCTGGATATAAATTCTGATATACTGGTAAAAATGAATATTCAGAATTAACTGAAACTTTACATTGGAACAAAGCTGTTTCGTTTCTGAAATGTAGCTTGTTTTTTTCGATAGCCTCATTAACAACTGTAACCGTGATAAGTTTACTACCATCAGGCATTATTTTTCTTATTGTTAAATTAATCCTTGCTTGAATTTCTCCTAAACAGATTTCAGATATTGTACAATTCTTATCCGGTATATTAAATTCAACACTGAATTTTCTAGGTATTCGAGAATAATAATTTACAAGTCTCTCTTTTGTTTCTGTAATCACTTCATCATCTGAGGATTGTGATTTTACAGATACTTGTTTTTCTATTATTTTTATTTCTTCTGAATGTTTATATGTTCCACACTCGAATATAACTGGTAATTTTTTTACTGCAGATGGTATCATCGCCGATATTCCCATTGACGAAGGTTTATATTTATTTGCTTCGGTAATAGTATCATCGTTGCTTTCGATTTCGATATCAGCATTAATGTTTATATCTTTTTCGTCAAAAAAATCCAAATTCGAACTATTATCAGAAATCTGTGAAGCTTTTCTTGGGTATAAAATTCCAGTTACATATGCAGACAATGGTTCAACATCTTCTAAAATTTCATATTCATCTGAAACACCAAATAAATCTTTTTTTAAACAATCTTTAATCTCATAGATTGCTTGGTAATAATCATTATAGTTGCCCATTACTTATTTCTCCGTCCATATAGTTTTTCCAAATCCACTAATTTCAATAGCAAGCCAAAAACGCCTTTTTCTAAATTGCTGAGGTATATTGTCGTAATCAATATACGAAACAAAGGTTATAACGTCTGTTATGAACAGCTCAGATATTTCTGCAGGTAATTTTGAAATATATCTCCATCCATTAAACTGCTCTGTTAAATTATCTGAATAAGATTTTGACATTTTGCCTATCACTTCATTATTATGTATGATTTCATAAATATTATTTTTAAGCTGTAATTTAATCTTATCACCAGGCTTAACGTTTTCTGAAATATATTTCTGTCTGTTAACAGCCTCTTTAAAATCGCCCTCAACAAATGAGCTGTAATTTATATCATCTGCTAATCCTGTAGCGAAGCCTGCACAATATGAGTGTTTTTTATAAGGAATCCTTTTAGTTCTTATCCACCTGTTATTTTTGTTTTTGAGAAAATACCAGTTGTTTTTATTCTTTTTCTTTATAATTTCCAGTTCGCTTTTCGGGCGTGTTTCTGCCACATATAAAATACGCTCTTCCTCTGTATTACTGCTATCAGCTTTATACTGTGGATTATATTCATACCCAAGCAGATATACTTTATCAAATTCTCGACCCTTCGCTTTATGAATTGTTGTCACGAAAAGAGAGTTATCTTTTACATTTAAAATATCTGACGGTAAGTCGACAGATTGGCATAATTTCTGTGCTAGTTTTTCGCAATCTAAATAACCACGAAACTCCTCAAATACAAGCTCAGATAAAGCGTTATAAAGATAAACTGCTTTTTCTTCTGGTATTCTGCATCTTATTGTCGCTCTTTTTATAAAATCATCCTTAGAAATTGTACTCTTGCTATAATCCCAGAATATATCAGCAATATATCTTTTTAAAGATTCCGTTTGTCCATTAGTACGAATAAAATTATGAGATATTTTGTTTTGAAGTAAATGCCAGCTCAGATATTCTGCTTCACCATTATTTCTGCATAAAATTGCTGTTGTTCCACCTTGGTAAACATTATTATAATCTTCAGCAAAAAATTCAGAAACCGTTATGTTTTGAAGCTCATTTCTAAAAACAGAATTAATCCTAGTAGAATCAAAATCAAGTAGCTCATTTCGTAGCAACGCTGTTCTTCTGCTTAATTCATCTGATTGACGCATATTATTAATAAGCTCATATTTTTTAGTATCAGGTGGAAGAATATTTGATAACCGTCTATAAAACTCTGTAGAATTAATTGATGAGGTGCTTCTGCAGTCGTAGTCATATATAGCCTGACATTTATCACCTAACAATAAATATCCACAATTAAGAGCTCGAAGAATATTTATTGTCATTATGGCACGGTCATTAACTAAATCCTGAATTTCATCCACTATACAATATACAAAGTCCTTAAAATCTTCGGGGTCTATTTTTTCATTGAACAGCTGTATTCTTTTATTATAATCACACGCACAAAGCTGTT
Organism: Acutalibacteraceae bacterium; assembly: GCA_036309525.1. Lineage (GTDB taxonomy): Bacteria > Bacillota > Clostridia > Oscillospirales > Acutalibacteraceae > CAG-964. Next base: position 6,915 of record JAXJTP010000073.1, read on the forward strand.
CTGAAGGGGTATCGATTGACACAAGATAACGTGTTGCTAACGAATCGAAGGTGCATACAGAGATTTGCTTTGCTTCATAAGGAATAACCCCTTGTGCAATGCCTGCTTCAATTCTGCTTTTAATTTCGTTAACTGCTGCTCTGGTATAACAAATCACCAGTATCATCTCGTAATCCTGTGGTTCGATATAGTTTAAAACATATAGTAATCTTTGTATTGCTGTATAGGTTTTTCCTGTACCAGGGCCAGCATTTACAAGTGTGTGACTGTCTATAGCAGAAGCTATTATCTCTCGTTTTGCTTCTGCTGAAGTTATTTTTGTGTATTCAGATTTGTCAGCTGAAATATCAATAACATCCACTGATTGATTATCTGAAACAGCTTCATTATCCTGTTGAATATTTTCAGCTTCAGGACTTGAAAATATATCATTACTATCATTACTTATACCTAACCATTCAAGCTCTGATAAAGCATTTGTTTCTTTAGGCTTATCATCTGTTTTATAATTGCCTCTATTAATGATTTTAGGATAACATCCTTTATTCATATATCTACAATTAACTTCTTCACAACGCCATTCATAGAAGCGTTTGCCATCAGCCAAAACCTTTCCTTGTACGGTTGCTCCTTTAGCTTCCTTACAAGGTTGCAATTTATTAAGTTCTTCCTTTTGAAGCTCAGTTAACTTAACTCCTGATAAAGTACCGCCAAAATTATTTTTTAAATACTTTAATGCTTCATAACCTGTTATATGTTCAACAAACTTAGGGTCCAGATTCAGTTTTTCAAAGGATTCTGAAACTGAATTCGGTTCACGTATATATATATTACTAACAACATTTATATTTGACTTATACATAAACATACTCCTTAGTTATCAAATTCAGATAAATCGTAATGGTATGTAAGATTTTTTATTTTAACAGTGTGATCTTTTAATTTATCAGGCACTGCACTGCTATGTATCTTAATATTAGCAATCTGATCGTCTGTTATATTTGCAGTTACTGTTAGTCGTTCTTTTAAAAAGCCTTTTGTAGGTATATTAATTTTTTCGTATACAAATCTTCCGTTACTGTTTGTAAAAATAAAATGAGCGTCATAGGAATCCTCTGTTAACGAAAAGGTGTACGGACCTATTTCAGAGCCTACACCATCTACATCCTTTTGGAATATAGGATAAACAGTATCATCAGACATAACAATACCTATACCATCATTCAGCTTGAAATTACCACCGATAAATGGCATAAGAGCAGCACCCTTTGCAGATACAAATTGTATATTATCTGGTAGAATTACCTTTTCATCACCAAACAGATTTAAAATAGCATTTTCAAATGTTCTAAGATTACTACTTCCTCCAGCAATAATAACAGCATCTATACTTGCTTTTGAAAACTCTGCTCGTTCCATAGCATCATTTATTACAGTAAGAACACGATTTCGTATTATTGGTTTGACAATATCTTCAAATAGCTCAAATGATATTGGTATAGTTTTTGTTCCATATTCTCCGTAATCTCTTATTGTTAAAAGATAGTTATCACTTAACTCAGAAATTTGAATTTTTGCTTTTTCGCACGCACATATCATTTTAGCTTGTTGCTCTGCTGGCATTTCCCTGAATTGTACACATTTACTTCTGTCCTCGCATTTTAAATTCAGCATAGAATGTACACGCTCTGCTAGCTCTCGGTCTATATCATCTCCACCTATTTTTGCACCATACACAGAAACTTCTCGTACCTTCTTATTTTCTACCTCAAGTATGCTTATATCCAGTGTGCCACCACCCCAATCAATAACCATAACACGAGATAAACCCTTTAATTGATTATATGTAGCTAAATATGCTGCTGTAGACTCTGAAACCATGTTGTTTACAGTTATCCCTGCAGCTAAAGCTGCCTCTCTGAGTTCCTGACGAGCTTCTGGGGTGAAATCCACAGGAAAAGATAATGAAGCCTCTTTTATTTCAATGCTATGTTTTTCTTGTATGAATTGTTTTACACATTCAAAATATTTAGCAACAATTTGCTTTGCTGTAAATGTATTACCATTAACAGCTATAGTTTTTTCTGTACCTAAAAGTGATTTGAATGATGAAATTATTTTACAATCAGAAGATATATTCTCTCGGTACTTTTTGACATTATTACCGAAATCAACATGATCAGAATATATTGCAAGTAACGAAGCAAACGGATATCCTGAATCCGTCAATGGTATTACCTGTTCACCATATTCATCTTTTTTCACAAATACTACCGCTGTATTGGTTGTACCGAAATCAACACCTATAAAATCACCCGTAATCATATTACACCATCCTTATTATTTTAAATTAATATCAAATCTTTTTAGTATTTTAAATATACGGTCCAGGCTTGCGTAAATCGCTTCAAAATTGTCCTGAGTACATACAAATTCAGTAGAACAAAAATCAATATACTCATATTTTAATGTATTAGACATTTGCGTCTTTAAGCTCTCTAATTCTTGATTTTTATTTATACCATCCATCTTCATAGCCGATCTTAGTCGTTCCTCTAAATCCTCAATTTTAGCAATTTGAGAATTTAGCTTTTCTGTAAGCTCTGATTTTTCTAAGCATAAAGCAGAGGTGTGAAGCTTTTCTTTCTCAAGCTCTTCCTTTAAACGAGAAATTTCAGCGTCTTTAGCTGATATAAGCACTCTGTTAGCATCAGTTGCTGCTTTAAGAGTTGCAACAATATTATTCACACTCACTAACTTTTCCACCTGTTCAGCAAGTGACTGGTTAGTTTTATTAAGCTGTTCCAGTAAGGTTTTCTCCCGATTATCACTTTGAGCAGCTACAGTTGTTTTGAGTGTTGAAATTTTGGGTGTTGTAGTTTTTTCAGTTTTTTGTTCAACGTGCTTTAATTCTTCTGATGTATTTTCAGTATTATTTTGCACTTCTTTATGCTGATTCTGATATTTATCAACCGCCACCAAAAACGCTTTCATTCTATCCTTTTTTATACTATTATCTAATTCATCACATAACAAGCGAAAGCTTTCGTACTGCTTAGTATCGATTATATATTTTTTAAACTCAGAAATAAATCCATCTGAAAAACTATTATTTTTTTGCTTTGCTGAAGTAATAAGAGATAAAGCTAATTTCGCAATAATCGCTTTATCAATATTCTTCTTTAAAAAATGGCCACAAATCTGCAAACCTCTTGTGCGAAAGGTATTGCCATTTGCTTTTGAATATCCACCCTCTAAAAGTGCTGAGGTTATTTTTTCTGCACCCTCATCAGTCAGGTTATAATTTTCAAAAAAAACATCACATACACGATAATGGAACTTCATAAGCCATTTAACAACTGAGGTGTAATCATCGTTTCCATTTTCTAAAAATGCTTTTTTTATCAAACTAACAGCTTCATTTTTAGCACTTTTGCCTGTTTTCGCTCTTGATACAAGTTTTTCTAATTTCTCTGTATATGTATTCATTATTATTCCTACCTTTACTACTTATTTTCATCAGCTAAATAACTTCTTTAATTGTTGAATATCTTTGCCATTAATATTAGTAATATCAGCGTCAATCCACAATCCGTTACTTAATTGTGTTGGTTTTTTCATATTAGTTTTTGCTTCGTACTCATTCTCTGTAAACATATTGCCAACCATTGAATCATAATTAATAACCGCCATTAAGTATGGATTTTTCAAAATGTTTTCTTCGCAGAATGATATAATATTAAACTCACTCTCATTTTGTTCGTTACTATTGACCTTTCCTGAGTCATCATTTTTTGGGGCTGTTCCCACAATAATATCAATTATATCATTTAAATCTTCATTATTGTTGTATTTTGAGTTACTTTGTTTTTCTTCGTTTCGAGGCGATACAACACGCTTTTCAGGATTATAATCCGACCTGATTTCAAAGGTTATGTCATCTTTGCTTAAACCAAAATATTCCATCATATGAGAAATTAATTGAATTTTAGCATTGCTGTTTGTATTTGTCCACACATAAATATCAGCCTTATTCATTTTTTGATAATAACTTCCACGAGGGAATAAGGTTAAATATATATTATGTTTACCATAAACAAAGGTTTCTTCAAGCATTTTTTCAAATGTATCCTTGTCTAATTCATAAAGCAAATCACATATCTTTATTAGTGCCTCTGTAAGATCGTTAACCAGATACTTTTTTCCATCAAAGCAAAAAGAAATAACCTTTTTGGAACAAAAATCATCATTAACAGTCAGGTGGTTTTCATTAATTGTATCTTTAGATATATTATCCTTTTTGTCAGAAATAGTACTATCGGTTACGTTTTCGGAGGTTATATTAATATTAAATTCACTGATTTTAGGATTCGATATAATTCCATTCCAAAAAGGAACAGCCCTTTTTGAGTAAAAATCATCACTGTGCAAATGATTTTTATTACCAGACTCCTCAGATATATTGTTCTCCTTTTCAGGTACAATATCATCGGTGATAACCTCACCTTTTTTCTGAATATTAACAGCGTCAACTTTAGATTTCGATATAGCTCCATCCATAAAATAATCTGCCTTTGTTAAGCAAGCTTTATCAATGTTCAGGTGGTTTTCTTTATCAGGCTCTTCAGATATATTGTTTTCCTTTTCAAATACACTATCATCAGTGATAACTTCACTTTCTTTTTGAATATCAAAATCAATAATCTTTGATTCTAATATGGCGTCATTAATACTCTTTAAAGAATTAACCCATGCTTTAATCTTGAAAATTTGTTCTCTAATCTCTGTTAACAATTCTTGTCCTTTATTCCAATCATCCATAAGAAGAGCATTGTTTACACTTTCTTTTTTCTTAGCAATAATTGCTTCGAGAAAGGTAATTATTTCAGAAACATCGTTTGTTTTTGTGATAAAATTATCCGATTTAATAATATCAGCTTGCGATATATCATCATCGATAGATTTTAACAATGAACTCCAAGAATTAATCAAAGAAATATTTTTAATAACCTCTTGAAGTTTATCCCAGTCATCAGAGTCAATCGCATTATGAGCAACTTTCTTTTGGTTATCAATATTTAACTCAAATATATAAGTTACCAGAGAAAACTTATTTGCTAATGAAACATTTTTCACATTCATAATATCATCCTTAATGTAAAATTAATATAACCATTTATATAAAACTATATCATATAATATATAATTATAGTATGTTTTTTATCAAAACGCAACAAAAAGAAACTTTATCTATGTTTATTTTTGTTTATATTTCAAACAGAAAACAGATTATACCTAACGATTATACAAAGATCGTAGCATTTATATTTACCTTTAAAACAAATATCACCGAACTAGGACGTATCTGAAAAATCAAAATGATTATATTATTTAGACAAAATCCATATAGAAGCAATATAAACGAAAGCAAGAAATGAGGAAGCAAGTTTATCGTAACGAGTAGCAACTCTACGAAAAGATTTGATTTTATTGAAAAAACATTCTATCAAATGA
>JAXJTP010000074.1:0-8868 GCA_036309525.1 Acutalibacteraceae bacterium
TATTTTTTTGCTGTTTTCAAGGTTATCGAACAAGTCTAATAGTTTAATCAGATTAGGCGTAGACTGCATTGATTTATATTGGCTACATCAGCCTTTTTGTTTAGAAAAAAATATAGCCGAAGCTATTGAACAGCTTAAAAATGGAAAAATTAAAAGCCTCGGACTTTCAAATTGTACTCTTGCACAGGCTCAAACTGCCGACAAGCTTTTGAAGGAATATGGATTTTCGTTATCAGCTGTTCAAAATCATTACAGCCTTTTATCAATGTCAACCGAGCAAAATAATCTGATTAGCTGGTGTAATAAAAATAATGTGCTATACTTTGGCTATATGATTCTTGAGCAGGGTGCATTAACGGGTAGCTATAGCTCAAAGCGAATGTTTCCTTTATTCTCTACAAGAAGAATGAGCTTTGGTAAGAGTAAATTTATAAAAATAGAGCCACTTCTTGATTATCAAAAAGAGCTTGCTGAGAAATATTCAATAAAGTCATCTCAAATTCCAATCATCTGGGCAATCAGTAAAGGAATAATCCCTATAATTGGTCTTACAAAGCCTGAATACGCTTTAGCCTTGGCTGACGGAGTTAAAATACAGCTAAAAAATAACGAAATCGACCAGCTTGAAAGGCTTGCTAAGCAATCAGGTGTTGTATGTAAAGGCTCTTGGGAAACAAATAGATAGTAAAATACTTTTTTAGTTTATTAAAACAAGCAACGGCAAGGAAAAATCCTCCTTGCCGTTACACTACGATATTGCTCTTTCGTTTAAACTTTATAGATATATTTATCTTACAATATTTAAAGGGGGAATTGTTTATGAAATTTATAAAAAAAGCAATTGCTGTATTTTTAGTTGTTTTAACAATATTAAGCTCAATGAGCACTACAGTTTTTGCAGAAGAAAAGAAAGTACCGTCAGGAATAAGGTACGGTGATATTGAGACAGCTATATCTGATTTTGTAAATGAACACAAAGACACCACCAAGGCTATGGCTATGGCAATTTATGATAATGACGGTATTGTTTACAAAAAGAGCTTAGGCTATGCTGATGAAAGCAAAAAGCTTGCTGTTGATGACAATACAGTTTTTGAATGGGGTTCTGTAAGCAAGCTGATGATTTGGATAAGTGCTATGCAGCTTCACGAGCAAGACAAGCTTGATTTGAATGAGGATATAAAGGTATATTTGCCAGAAGGCTTCCTTAAAAATCTTACATACGATAAGAAAATAACAATGCTTGAACTTATGAATCATCAGGCTGGTTTTCAGGAAACCTACTTTACTGAAAGCCTTTACGAAAGCGATATTACAACCCTTGAAGAAGCGTTAAGTAAAAATCAGCCAAAGCAGGTTTTTGAGCCTGGCACGGTTACAGCATATTCAAACTGGGGTGCAACACTTGGGGCATTTATTGTTGAAAATATTAGTGGTATGGATTATGCAGATTATATCACAAAAAATATTCTTAAGCCTCTTGATATGAAGCACACAGCAGTTAGTGCTACACTTAACGATAATCCTTGGGTAAAAAAGCAGAGAGATTCCCTGACCTGCTTTGACCCTTTGGGGAATGAGCTTGAAAATAAGGGTAAATGCTATATTCATTTGTATCCTGCCGGAAGTATAACAGGAACACTTGATGATTTTCTGAAGTTTGCACAGGCTATTACACCAAACAAAAATAAGCCTTGCCCACTTTTTGAAAATCAGAAAACCTTTAAGGAGCTACTTGCACCTACAAGCTATTATGGTGACAGTGGTGTTTCAAGATTATGTCATGGCTTTATGGTTAATCAGTACGCAGTAGAAACCATTGGTCATGGTGGTAATACTAGGGCTTGCTCAAGTATGCTACTTTTTGACCCAGAGAGCAGTGTTGGTATGGTAGTAATGACCAATCAGGCTGCTGAAATGATTTATAATTCTGAAATGTATAAAATAATTTTCGGAAGCTTTACTGATTCAAAGCTTACCAATATCAAAAGAGATATACCAAAGGGCTTGCTTTACGGTTCACGAGGTATAAAAGAGGGTCCACTCAGTATGTTTAGTGCAATAGACTTTGCCTGTTTCAGTGAAGAAGCTACAAACGAATGGTGGTATCAGCAGGGTAATCAGGTTAATTACAGTGTTATGGATTTTTCTGTAAATACAGCTAAGGTTATATTCAATATAGCCTTAATTCTGCTTTTTGTATTAGCTAGTGTTTACGCTGTTTTTACCTTAATTGGTGGTGGTTTAATTATTTCTCCAATTCAGAAAAGGCTTCGTAGAAAAAAAGGTATTGAGGTAAAGCATTCATTCAGAAAATGGAACTATGCTATATGTGGTGCAATGTCAGTTATTTTTGCTAATATGGCTATGATTATAGAACGAATAATGATAGGCTCAGGTACTGGTGATATGGGTACTCCTGATAGCTACTTTATTAATAGCTTGATTATTGCAGTTACTGCTATTGTGCTGATAGTAATGGTTGTTTGCACCTTGATTAGTATTATTAAAAAGCGTGTTATAGATACAAAGACTGAAAAGGCAAAGTATATTTTAACAGTTATTTTTGCAGTATTTATGTTTATTGCAGTTTTTGTATTTGATATGTATCAGTTCTGGGCAATATAAAACAAGCGTGGTGTTTTAATGGCTAACATTTTGATAGCTGACAACAAAAAAGAAATTATACAACTTTTAAAGATTTACATACGAGTAAAACATCGTAAAGTCATTTGCAAGTAGTGGTTTAGCTCTTACAATATCTTCAATTATACTATCAAAGTACGAAGGAAGTCTATATATAGACAATAACATTCAAAGGTATACAAAAGGTTTTGCAGTTAAGCTTCCACAGCATACTTTATTTTATAATTAACAAAAATAATTTTCAAAAACCATTGACTTTATCAATTTAAAGTGATATAATAACAAACAAGAAATCAAGAAGGAGGCAGTTAAAATGAAAAATAATATGTTCTTTTATTACTTTTATTATTTTAATAAGGACTGCCCGTCTTCTATGATTAGCAAGGATTAATTTCTTTGAAATCAGTATAACGGTCAGTCCACATTCGCTATGCTTTAAAGGCATAAAAAGAATGTGGATTTTTTGTTTTTATTTGAATATTGTACTAAAAAGCTAAAAGGAGAAATTGTTATGAAAACAAATAAGTATTTTTATTATTACTTTTTTATCACGGACTGCCCGTATTTTGGATTATTCAAGGTATAAAAACCACCCTTGAATAAAAAATTACGGACAGTCCGCAGTCGTCGTGTTTTTTAGCACATCGAATATGCGGGCTTTTTATTTTTATTATATAAATCAAAACAATAAATTGAAACGAGGTATAAAATATGCGTATGAATTTCCACAGAAAGCTTCCTATTCCACAGGAGGTAAAAAAAGAATTTCCTTTAACAGATAAAATGGTGCAGATTAAGGCTGAAAGAGATAGAGAAATTCGTGAGGTTTTTGAGGGTAAGTCAGATAAATTTATTTTGATTATTGGTCCATGCTCAGCAGACCATAGCGAACCAGTGCTGGAATATATTTCTCGTTTACGTAAAATCCAGAACCAGGTTTCTGATAAAATTATAATCATTCCACGTATATATACAAATAAACCAAGAACAACCGGTCAAGGCTATAAGGGAATGCTTCATCAACCCGATCCTAATGCAAAACCAGATATGTATAAGGGAATTATTTCTATTCGTGAGCTACATTTATCAGCACTTCGAGATTATGACTTTTCCTGTGCAGATGAAATGCTCTATCCTGAAAATCATCGTTATCTGTCTGACATTCTTTCTTATGTTGCTATTGGTGCTCGCTCGGTTGAAAATCAACAGCACAGATTAACAGCAAGTGGACTTGATATTCCAGTTGGTATGAAAAACCCTACCAGTGGTGACCTAAGCATAATGATGAACGCTATAATAGCTGCACAATCTAAGCATACATTTCTTTATCGTGGCTGGGAGGTTGAAAGCGAGGGTAATCCTTGGGCACACTCTATTCTTCGTGGATATATTAACTATGCAGGAAAAAGCACCTCTAACTACCATTACGAAGACCTTGTTCAGGTTAGCGAATTATACTCAAGGTCAGGTCTTGTTAACCCTTCTGTTATTGTAGACACAAATCATAATAACTCTGGTAAAAAATATCTGGAGCAGGTTCGTATCGCAAAGGATATTGTTCACAGTCGCAATGAAAACAATGATATAAAAAGACTTGTAAAGGGACTAATGATTGAAAGCTATCTTGAGGACGGAGCACAGGGGATAGGTGAACATATATATGGCAAATCTATTACAGACCCTTGCCTTGGTTGGGAAAAAACCGAAAGACTTATTCTTGATATTGCTGATAAGCTTTAATGAAAGCTATAAATAATATTGAGCGAATAAAAGAATAAAAAATCATCAACAGAAAAAACTTTCTACAATCTCAATTAAAAATAGAGTAATACTAAACTCCATTAAAAAGCAGAACATCTTTACGGCATATTTTACACCAAACTTCATAACTGGCGTCCTCGCAAGGCGACAGCCTTCCTGTGGATCAGTATTTGTTTGGCACAAAATATTCTCGCAAATCCTTATCCACTTTTTAACAGAGTTTAGTATCAGTATAAAAAAGGCACAAAATCCATTTTGAGGATTTTGTGCCTTTTACAGTTACCGTTATATAAATATATTCTGATTACGCTTTTGTAATTGATTTTTAAATTAATACTAAACTTAATTATGATTTAAGCTTAATATTATCCTTTTCAAGCTTTGCAATAATTTCATCAACAACAGCCTGAACATCCTCTCTTGTTAGTGTTCTTTCCATACAAGAGAATACAAGTCTAATTGTAATTGCTTTACCTTCATCATCTACATAAATATCTACAACATTAGTTTTCTTCAGAAGTGACGAATTAACCGACTCAATAGCTGTCTTGATTGGTGCATAGGAGTCAGACATAAAGGTAAGGTCTACTTCCATACCTGGATATTTTGACGCTTCTTCATAGTGAATACCCATATTTTCAATCTGGCAAATTTTTGCAACATCTAGCTCAGCATATACAATAGAAGCCTTTTTATCTATCTTCTTAGAAACAGCAGGGTGAACTATACCGATTTCACCAAGAGTAATGCCGTCACAAATAATAGAATTCAAATTCTTAGGGTGCTGATAGCTTTGTGTTACTTCTAGCTTGCTGAATGAAATTTCACGGTGCTTGATTTCATTAATTGCAACTGCAATCATATCTCTTAATTTGAAATATAAATCCTTAATACTATCCTGCTTGCTGAAAAGAGTTATAGCCAGTTTTTTACGCTCATCGCAAAGACCATCTTCTTTTAAGCCATTTACAACACGACCAATTTCAAATACGCCAAAGCTTGGAGCGTAGCCAGTGTTAATTTTAACCTGACAAAGCTGAGTTGGTACAATAGAGCGTCTTAGAGTTTCAAGATTTGGATTAGTTGCATTTAGAATTTTAACATTATCACAAACCTCCATACCAAGCTTTTTATAATCATCATGGTATGCCCATACATATGAATGTAATTCGTGTAGCTTAAAGTTCTTAACAAAAATATCCTTTAATCTGTCATCCACACTCTTTTCTTGCTCTACACGAACAGGATAAAGTGCTGATTTTGCAGTATGTGGCACAAAGTTATCATATCCGTAAATACGAGTTATTTCTTCTATAAGGTCTGCCTTTAAGGTTACATCCTTAGTTGCACGCCATGATGGAACCTTAACTGTAAAGTTGCCATTGTCTGCTTCTACCTCAAAGCCCAATGCCTTCAATGTCTTTTCAATGTGCTCATTAGAAATTGCGTCACCTATACCAGTGTAACGGTCAACATAAGCCTTAGTTATAGAAATTGTTTTGCACTCATAGCCTCTCTTATAGTCATCTGTCAAAGAGGAAATAACCTTTGCACCATTATCAATATCAGTTAAAAGCTTTACAAAACGAGCAATAGCAACAACCGTAAGCTCAGGGTCAAGTGTCTTTTCATAACGCTTAGAAGCGTCTGTGTGATGAGCTAATCTTCCTGCAGACTTACGAATAGAAACAGGGTCAAAGCAAGCAGACTCCAATGTAAGAGCAGTAGTATCATCTACAATTTCAGAATCAAGACCACCCATAATACCTGCAATAGCTACAGGCTCATTATCATTGCAAATCATCAATGTGTTTTCGTCAATGCTTCTTTCCACGCTATCCAAAGTCTGGAATTTGAATGCTTTATCAAATTTCTTTACACGAATCTTTTCAACCTTTCTGGAATCAAAAGCATGCATAGGCTGTCCTGTTTCCAGCATAACATAGTTAGTCATATCAGCTAAGAAATTAATTGCACGCATCTGACAATAGAACAGACGGATACGCATATTCATAGGGCTAACCTTTACAGATACGTTGTCAAATTTAAGACCAGAATAACGCAAGCAATCATCATTTTCAATTTTAATATCCAAAGCAGGCAGGCTTGAATAGTCAGAAAGATTAACTACATCTAATGGCTTTAATTCACGACCAGAAAGAGCAGCAAATTCACGAGCTATACCATAATGACCCCAAAGATCAGGACGGTTAGTAAGAGATTTGTTATCAACCTCAAAAATAATATCATCAATATCGAATATCTGCTTTAAATCCTTACCAATTGGTAAAGTAGGATCTAAATCCATAATACCAGCATTTTCGTCACTAATGCCAATCTCTTTTTCTGAGCAACACATACCATGTGACATAAATCCAGCCAAAGGACGTGGAGCAATAGTGATTTCTCCTATACGGGCACCAACCTTAGCGAAGGCCGTTTTCATACCAACTCTTACATTAGCAGCACCACAAACTACATCAACAAGCTCTGCCTCACCAATATCTACCTTAAGAAGATGTAGCTTTTTAGAATTTGGGTGATCCTCAACTGATTTAATTTCAGCAACTACAACACCCTCAAGGTCGCTACCCTTATAAAAAATTTCATTTTCAACCTCTGCAGTTGACAAAGAGAACTGATTAATTAATTTATTGATGTCTAAACCAGATAAATCTACATATTCTCTTATCCAATTCATAGAAATAAACATAAACTACACCTCTTACTTATCTTCAATAAACTGGCTCATAGCCGTTAAAGTACCACCATTAAGGTCACGAATATCCTTAACACCATATTTCATCATAACAAGTCTTGTAAGACCTAATCCAAAGGCAAAGCCTGTATATTCATCTGGGTCAATACCACCCTCACGCAGAACATTTGGATGTATCATACCACAAGGGCATAGCTCAAGCCAGCCACTGTGCTTACAGGAAGGACAGCCCTCTCCACCACAAATCTGACAGCTTATGTCAAGCTCAAAGCCTGGTTCTACGAATGGGAAAAAGCCAGGACGTAGACGAACCTTTAGATCGTAATTCTCAAAAACCTCACTAAGCATTGTTTTCATAGAATAAATAAGGTTAGCAATAGAAATATCTTTACCTACCATTACACCCTCCATCTGGAAGAAGGTGTTTTCATGACAAGCGTCGGTAGCCTCATTACGGAAGCATCTACCTGGGAAAACAGCCTTTATTGGCTTACCCTCATTAATAAGTGCCTCACGATATTTCTTGTAAATTGCATTCTGTGCTGCTGAGGTCTGAGTTTTAAGAAGCTGACCGTTGTTAAGATAGTAGGTATCCTGCATATCTCTTGCAGGGTGGAAAGGTGGAATGTTCAGTGATTCAAAGCATTCATAATCTGTAACGATTTCGCTATAATCCTCTACAGCAAATCCCATTGTACGGAAAACCTCTTCACATTTACGCTGTACTAATGTTACAGGATGATATGAGCCATGCTCTAAAGTAGGTGGAATAGACACATCGAAATCCTCAACAGCGTCTATTTCCTTTTGTAGCTCTAAAGCCTGAAGACTGGCAGTTTTTTCAGCAAATGCTTGCTCAGCATAGCTTTTAAGAGCGTTAACCTCTTTACCAAAGCTTTTTTTCTCCTCAGGAGAAAGAGCACCCATATTTTTTAATAAAGCCGTTATTGATCCTTTTTTGCCTAGGTATTCTACCCTGAAGCTATCAAGCTCAGCAATAGTAGAAGCATTACCTAGTGCAGTATCCATTTTTTCTCTTAAATCGAGAATTGACTGATTCATAATAATCCTCCTAAAAATAAAAAATTCGCCCCATAAAAATGAGACGAAATAAAATCCGCGGTACCACTCAAATTGTAGCTTAAGCCACCACTCAATTATACTTTAATGCAGTATCTACATTCTGCTTTTCACAGAAAACTCACAGGTCGAAATTCTGATTACAAGCTCGGGCAATATTCCCACCAACAATTGCTCTCTTTTTCCGAGTTTCTTGTATCATACTGTGCCAGCAATGGCTCCTGATCATCGTTTATATATATTCACTCAAATAAATATATCACAAATCAGCCGATAAGTCAAGCTAAACTAATCATATTATATTAGGAAGAGTACGCTTAACAAAACTTTTAAATAAAAAGTAAAACAGGTTCTACATATTTCTGATACTATTTCTGTTCTGCCAAAGGATAACATTTTTGAGCAGATGCCATATCTGGCGAATAGCATACACAGCAAGGCTGACGCTTGCGAAGACAGTCTAAGCTCAAATCTGTTACATCAAAAATTCCACTCTACCGAGTGGTAGAGTGGAATCATTAAATGTTTGCCCAGAATGGGCAGTAACTCGGTGGTGAAAGTCCACTACAGGCTTGGCAGTAGGAACTGTTAGCTGAGGGCAAGTGCGTCCACCGTGAGGTGGAGTATGAAGTAAGCCTAAGGCAAACTCTTGGTCTGACGAA
>JAXJTP010000075.1:0-1562 GCA_036309525.1 Acutalibacteraceae bacterium
CAGTGTGGCTTTTAGCTTTTCTGATGAAGAAATACAAGCCTTGTCGTGGTCTGAGTTTGTGTCGTATTGTACCGAGCCTGAGCTTATTCAGTACCTGAAAGAACGCCGAATCTATATAAATGAACCTGTAGAATGTGAGGAGGAAATATAATGTGCTGCTTATTTGGAATAGTTGACTATCAGAATAACCTTACCCCAAGACAGTTGAATAGAATTACAGCTGTATTATCAAGAGCATGTGAAGCAAGAGGAACAGACGCTACGGGAATTGCCTATAACTGGAACGATAATCTGAAAATTTACAAACAGCCTCTTCCAGCTCATAAGATGAAATATCAGATTCCTTTTGGAGTGCATACAATAATGGGTCATACTAGAATGACCACACAAGGGGATGAAAAGCAGAACTATAACAATCATCCTTTTTATGGTAGTGCAAGTAACACAGATTTTGCATTAGCTCATAACGGTGTGTTACATAACGATATTATTCTCAGGGCAACTGAAGAGCTACCCGACACAACAATTGAAACTGACAGCTACATTGCAGTACAGCTCATAGAGAAAAAGAAAACCCTCGACACCGATAGCCTTAAATATATGGCTGAACAGCTAAAGGGTTCTTTTACTATTACTGTGTTGGACCAAAAAGACAATCTCTATTTTATCAAGGGTGATAATCCTATGTGCATTTATCATTTTAAAAGTAAGGGTATCTACATCTATGCTTCAACAGAGGAGATTCTTTTGAAAGCACTTAAGAAAATACCGTATCGCTTTGGAGCTTATGAAAAGATTGATGTGTCAAGTGGTGAGATTCTCAAAATTGATAAATACGGAAAAACATCAAAAGCATATTTTGATGATAGCAATCTTATAGACTACAGCTATTACCCAAGAACATTCAGGTTTGCTCGCACGGATGAAGAGGATTATCTTGACACCTTAAAGTCTGTTGCCACCACCTATGGCATTTCTGAAAATTATATCGACTGCCTGTTAGAGGAAGGCTTTACAACAGATGATATAGAGGAGCTTATATACTGCTATTAGGGTAAACTCTAATGGGATACTGAAATAATATATCAATAGGGTTGGTTCTGGGGTTTTGGAATATGCCAGATTTCAAGCTGACCCTATTGAGAATTGAGGTGAATTATTTTGAAAATCGGATACATTCGCATCAGTACGACTGACCAGAACACAGCAAGACAGGAGGTTTTGATGAAAGAGCTTGGAGTTGAGCAGGTTTATATTGACCGAATGAGTGGCAAGAACGCAAATCGCCCTGAGCTTACAAAAATGATGAGCTATGTAAGAAAGGGTGATACTGTGATTTTAGAATCAAGTTCAAGATTTGCAAGAAACACAAAAGACCTGCTTGAGCTTGTAGAACAGCTTACATCAAAGCAGGTTGAGTTTATCTCTAAGAAAGAAGCTATTGACACCTCCACACCTACCGGTAAGTTTATGCTTACAATATTTGGTGCTGTTGCAGAGCTTGAAAGAGAATACATCTTGCAGAGGCAAAAAGAAGGTATTGCCATAGCAAAGCAAAAGGG
>JAXJTP010000076.1:0-16085 GCA_036309525.1 Acutalibacteraceae bacterium
ATAGTAGTATACTATATATAGATAAGAGATAAAGAGATCTCTATCTAGAAAGAAGGAAAGAAAAATGAAAGAAGAAAAAATATTTAAAATTTATTACGGGGAAGGAAAAGAAGATTATATTACACGTTATCTAAAGGAAGAAGATATTATTAATGGATATTTAACTGAGTCTAAGGCGTTTAATATATTTTATAGCGACATGATTATGTCAAATAATTACATACAAAATAATTATGATAATTTAGAAATTTTAATTAGTGGATATAATGAAAAAGATGATTATTATGAAGATGAGTATCAAATATTTATTATTAATCCTGAATATGATGAAGAAATGACAATAAAAGCAACAGAAAAAATGGGAAATACATTATACTATGATAATAAAAATAAAATATATTTAACTGGTATTACTGATTTAGGAACTAACAGAAGTTATGTATCAACAAATTTAAAGGTAGAGGAGTGTAACAATGATTAAATACGAAAATATAGAAAACTTAGCACCTGAAGAAGTACAGGCATATTATAAAGAATTATTTTATCGATTATTTGATATTATATTATCTTTAGACTATGAAAAAAACACAAAGAAACAAATAAAAGAAGTTATGACAGAATTATATTATTTATTTAAAAAGGAGATGTAGAAAAATGACAAAAGAACAAATAAAAGAACAATTAATTGACTATGCAACAAACAACCTAGACAATAAAGCAATATTAGAAGCTATTATAGAATTATTAGACGGAATTATAAACGAAATATGTTATGACTACAAAAGAGAATCAAACAGACTAACAACAGCAGAACTAATTATTAAGGAGTTAATCGAAAATGATAATATATAGAATTTTACTTTTAACGCTTCTAATTATGGTGATTTATAGTTGTTTAATATATGTATTATATGATGAAAAAGAATCAGAAGAAAAGCAGCCAGAACAACCAGAAGAAAGAGAAAAAGCCTATTTAACATTACAAAACATGACAACGCAAGAAATATTATTATTCAAGAAAAAAGATGATTTTATAAAAGATGTAGGCTGCTATGATGTATTAAGAAACTTTTACAACGATGACGAAATTATAAAAAAGATATATCCAAATTATAAAAGACTAGATTAATCTAGTCTTTTTATTATATATCAATAAAAAGCAAAATAAAAGCAATAAAAAAGGCTATTTTTATGGCTTCTGACGGCTTTTTTACTTAGCATGTATAAATATATTAAGAAGCCAAAAAACCACGTAAAACGTGGCTTTTTAGCATGATAAATATAATCAATAAAATAAAATTGATATAATTATTATACTATTGACACGAAAAAATGTCAAGCAGAGGGGAACAGGCAAATTTCGAAAAAATGACAATTTCTGAAATAAAAATTTCTGATCCTAAAAATAAAATTTATTAACTTTTAAAATTTTAGGGTGGCAAATTTTAATTTTCCCTAATAGCTAGTATGTTTATTAATTAAAGTAATAATATTATTCTTTATCGTTTGTGATTCAAAGAATAATTTCCCTAGTCTATAATGTTCTATAACAGATTTAAAGAATATACTAGAACGCAACTTTAACATAATACTTTGTTCGTCATGATCCTCACTTGTGACAGAAAAAGTAATTGGACAGTTAGGATCATAATCCTTAGAAAAATATATTTCCCCTTCTGACCAGTCATTCCAGACGCCATAAGTTTGATTATTATATTTAAAGATAAAGTAATGCTGTGCTTTTTGACTTTTCTTTTTGACGAAGCTTTTAGAGTCACGCAAGAACTCATTATCGATAGCGTATCTAGAGTAAGCAGTACCTGCTATTATCTGACCGAACTTTGATTTATGTTTTACTTCTCTATACTCCATATTTTTAATATAATTAACCAGAATTAAACCATTTTTAAAAGTTTTAATATCTGATTTATAAGGAAGTGTAAGATTAAAGTAAGTAAAATACGGATTAGTAATTGAGATAGCGTTTCCTAAGAATAGAACTCTAACATCACGAAGCCTAGCTATTGTTTCAACCATATCTAAGAACTGTTCTACTTCATTGGCAAGATACCTATAGCAGCCTTTATCAATAATAAACTCATCAAAGATAATAGTAGAAACTTTATTAAAAGAAGTAGACTTTAGTATATTAGCAACTGACAAAGGCAAAACATACCCACAAATTTTTTTATTAATATACAGCTTTTCACCTTGTACGCCGAAATTAATATCAGGAAAGAAGTCAGCCATTTGACCAAAAAACTTATTAACATCACCTGCTGATTCTTTAATTTCAGTTTTATATCTTCTGATATATACAAATTGTTCTCCATATTTCAGGAATCTATTAATACAGAACTTTTTAGCACCAAAAGTTTTACCAACACCACGTTCACCGATAATAAAATTAAACATAGCGTTGTAACTAAGAACTTTATTATAATCATAAAACATTGTATCACCTCAATAAAAAAGACAAGCAAAATTCTTATTTCGTATCGGATCATCACTCATTCATAAAAGGCATCTTCTTCAGATGTGATTTCCTTTTATCTACAATACGATTTCAATAAGAAAAGCCTGTCGAAAAATCAATGACTTTGGGATATATTCCCTAGTCGATTATATTATAACATATAATAGAGATATATTCAAGAATAATAGGCAAAATAAAAATTAAAATATTTTTCAAAAAAGTATTGACTTTTATTTTTAATGTGCTATAATTGAATTACAAAGATGAGAGAAAGAAGGAAAGAAAATGGATATTGATAAGGATACAAGAGGAAGGCAATATAAAAGCTTTCAAGAGATAGTAAGAGATCAAAACAAGATTCAGGACTACATGGTAAAATGCAAGTGTAGTCATACAATGTTATTTACAGGAAGAAAAGATAGACTATGCTGTTCACACTGTGGAAACTATGTATACAAGAATAAAGCAACTGAAATAAAATATAAAATGAAGGAGTATTTAAAATGACAAATATAGAAAGAGATTATAATATACTAATATCAAATTACATATATAAAAGATTTAATAACATTAATATAATAGATATAAGTTATGAATTTAATGATGTTACTTTTAACGTAACAGTAGAAGTAGAATTAAACATAATTGATACATTAAAAATTCGTATTGATAAAAACGCTTATGGACAAGATGAATTTAATAAAGATTATATAAAACTAAAATTATTTCATGAGATAAAGGACGCAATATTAAATATGTATATAGAAGGAGATCACAATAATTATGAGTAAATATTTAAAACGTATGAAAATAAAACAAGTAAAGGGATATAGACACAGATTACTACTTGAAAGAAAGATAAAAAGATTAAATAACATCAGAGATAGTTATGATGAAAATAACAAAATGATGTATCCCTGGATATTAAGGTTTATTGCTGGAATATTCAGTAGATATTATACAAATAAATGGGAAAGGTGGTACAATTAATGTTTTGGTTAGGATTACTTGTAGGAGTGATAGGAACAGTTTTACTAGAATTCCTATACTGTGTTTTAACATTAAGTGGATATGAAGATGATGAATAGAGAATTAGAAACACGTTATATACAAATGAAATTAACTTGGAAGAATTTAGTAAATGCTAATATTGATTTAGTAGATGAAAATAAGATGTTAAAAGAAGAAAACGAAAGACTAAATAATATCATAAATGAAATAGAAAAATGGTTAGAGGAAAAAAGCCAAGAATATAGATTTTATAATGAATATGATAAAGCAGATACATTAGATATTGCTTCATATAAATTACAAGAACTAAAAGGAGATGAATAAGAGATGAAAGAAAAATTATTAGAGATAATTAATCATTATGGATTATACAATACATTGAAATATATACATAGTGAATACTTCGAACTAGATGAATCAATTATCAACTTTGAAAATGGTATTGATAATATTGATAAAGTTAAAGAAGAATTAAGTGATTGCTTATGTATGCTAAAACAAATACAGTATTATTACGATATTAAAGATTCAGAAGTTGAAAAGGTTATTGAGTATAAACTAGATAGACAAATAAAGAGAATTAAAGGAAGTGAAAGTAATAAGTGAATAAAGTAATAATATACAAAGGTAAGATAAGTGAAGTAATAGAACAAATAAAGAAGGATATTAAAAATGAAACAAAAGAAAACGAAAATATGGTTGACGATCAAAAACATTGAAAAAGGATTTACGTTTACGAAATATTTCGAAACGGAATACGAAAAAGATAAATATAAAAGAAAGGTAAAGTTTGTACCATGTTGGAGATTAGTAGAGGATTCAACAGATATAAACTGGAATAATAGTTAGCAGGTAGTATCCTGCATGATACTAACAATGATTAACTTTCCTTCTATTGTTGGTATCATGGTGGGTATCACCAGGAAGGAGTGAAGAATGAAGAAAATAACGATTACAATATCTGATAAAAAAGATAAAGAAGGCGTATCCGTTAACTTGGATATGAAGGAATCAAAAAATGCAACAGATTCCGAAAATGTTGCTGCTTCTAATGTATTTCATAAATTAGAACAAGCTTTAAAAGAATTAGAAAATATAAAATAAGAAAGATGAGGAAAATTAATTATGAATAATATCGTACTATTTAACAAAGAAAATTTAGAAAGACAAATGTTTGCTACTATCGATGCATCAACAATGGAAAACAAAGCAAAGTTATTTAATGCTACTGAAAATGCTGATGTACTTGCTAATGACTGTGTAGGAGAAGTGTTTACTTTAGTAGATGCTTATATTGAAAGAATACCTACAATAGATGAAGAAACTGGAGAACAAAAAGTAAAATATCGTACTATTCTATTCGGTGAGGACGGTAAAACTTATGCTTCAGGTGCTTATGGTATTTATAATACTGTTGCTAAGATCTTACAAATTTATGGAGTAGAAACTCTACATGATAAAGGATTAAAAGTTGAAATTGCTAAAGGAACTACTAAAGGAAATAAAACTAGACTATTCTTAAAGGTAAAATAATGCTTACTATTAACGGAATCTGGACTGATATTTACGAATCTACTTACAATTATAAAGTAGATAACATGAAATTCTATTTTACATCAACTGTATATCGTGATAAGTTTGCAAGACGTTACGAAAACTTTTGGCTAGAAGAACAAAAGAAACTTGAAGTAAAATTCGGCTGCAATATTAAATGTAAACCTTTAATGTTAATGAAGTTATATACAATGATAGAAAAACGTGGATTTCGTGTAGAAATTGACGAAAAAACAATAGATAGTATTCCTTTATTTAAAATAGATTATGTAATATAATGTAATGTAGAAAGAAGGTGTTTTTATGGCTATAAGATATGATAAAAAATTGAATCGTGAAATTTATCAGACTGTATATGCTTTTAATAAGAAAGTAAGAAGCTTAAATAAAAATAATCCTAACATAAAAGTACCTAACTTAATTACTACTAAAGATTTAAAAACTACAGACACTACAAATCCATTATATTCATATAATAGGCGTGATTTAAAAAGAAGGCTAAGGGAAATGAAGCGTTTCCTAAGGCCTGGAGAAGAACAAGTTATTGTAACTCCTGCTAAAGAAGTGTTTTCTAAGTGGGAGTTCAATAACCTACAAATACAACGCCGTGCAGCAATTAACAGAATAAAAAGACAAATAAAATCCTTACAAGAAAATAAAATAACTTATGCAGGACGTAAGATGAAATATACTTACGCACAAATGGGATCATCACAATACACTAACTTACTTCAGAAGCTTGATTATTTAGAAACTCATAAATTAAAAGAGGTAAGTGGTGAAACTCTAGCTTATTATAGAAAGTTTTTAAAAGCTAATACACGTGCAAGACGTGATAAAGAATGGAAAGATAACTTCCTTGATATTATACTTAATATTGGCTATGAATACGGATATAATGTAGATACAATTAGAGAAAAGCTAAAGAAACTAACAGTAGATCAATTTATAAAACTTTTCAATTCTGAAAGACTATTAAAAGATATGACTTACTATTATAAGTTATTAATGGAAACTAATTTCGATAAAGAAATGGTAGAAGATGATGTAGGACAAATGATTTCGGCTTTAGAGGAATCAATGGACGAAATGATAGCTAATGTCACATAAGTTTGCTGCAGACTTTGAAACTACTACACAAATAGATGACTGCAGAGTGTGGGCTTATTCTTTATGTGAAATAGGTAAACCTGATAATTTCTTATATGGTAATAATATAGATGATTTCATAAAATTTTGTGCTAATCCTAAAGAAAATTACGTACTCTATTTCCATAATCTCAAATTCGACTCGGAATTTATCTTTAATTATTTACTTAACTCAGGGTATACGTGTATAAAAGATAAAAAAGATAGACAAGATAAAACTTTCACAACATTAATTAGTGATATGAATCAGATTTATTCTATTGAAATATTTTTTGAAATTAAAGGAAAAAGAACAAATAAAGTAACAATATATGATTCATTAAAAATACTTAACTTTAGTGTAGAACAAATAGCAAAAGATTTCGACTTGCCGATTCGAAAACTTGATCTAGACTACACAGCAAAAAGAGAAGTAGGACACATACTTACAGAACATGAAATAGATTATATAAGAAACGATGTAGAAATAATGGCAAGGGCGTTAGACTTTATGTTCAAAACCGATTTAAAGAAAATGACTATCGGTGGTGACGCACTATTCGATTATAAGAAAATGATTTCAAGTTTTACACATTATTTTCCTGTACTACCTTATGAAATAGATCAGGATATACGTCAGGCTTATCGTGGTGGATTCACTTACTTAAATGAATGTTATAAAGGTGCAACTTTAGGTGCAGGGTGGGTATTAGATGTAAATAGTTTATATCCTTCTGTTATGTATAATGAAATACTACCTTTTGGAGAACCTTTATTTTTTGACGGAGAATACGCCCCTGATAAGTTATATCCATTATATGTACAAACAATATCAGCTTCATTCGAATTAAAGAAAGATCACATTCCTACAATTCAATTAAAGAATAATACAAATTTTATTCCTACAGAATACGTAACTTCAAGTAATGGTGATATAGTAACACTAACACTTACAAATGTGGACTTAGAGTTATTTAAAGATCACTACGATATAGAATATATTAAATATCATAATGGCTGGAAATTTAAAGGAATAAGAGGATTATTCAAAGATTATATAGATAAATGGACTACAGTTAAAATAGAAAGTAAAAAACAGAATAACTTAGCAATGTATAGAATAAGTAAACTTATGCTTAACTCTTTATATGGTAAATTCGGTCTGAATCCGAATATCAGAAGTAAGTATCCTGAATTAGATGATAAAGGAATAGTAACATATAAGTTTTATGAGAAAGAAACTAGAGAACCTATCTATATTCCGATAGCAGCTTTTATAACAAGTTATGCAAGAAATAAAACAATAAGAACTTCACAAGCAATTAAAGAATATTCAATTAAGAACTATGGAAAAGACTATTATATTTATTCAGATACTGATTCTATTCACACATTATTTACTGATACTGAAATATTAAAACAGTTTGTAGATATAGACGATTATAGACTAGGTGCATGGAAACTAGAAAGCCAGTTTATAAAAGGAAAGTATTTACGTGCTAAAAGTTATATAGAAATGTCACCTGAAGGAAAGTTAAACTGTACGGTTGCTGGACTTCCTAAAAACTTAGGTGACTTAGTAGACTTTGACAATTTTAAAATAGGTAATTCTTACTTTGGTAAAATGATTCCACTTCATGTAAAAGGTGGACTTGTTTTAAAACCTGACTATTTTACAATTAGAGAAAAATAAGATATAATTAAATTGAAAAAAAATAGAAAGGAGAGGGAGTATGGAAGAACTTATTAAAGTTATAGTAGACAATGGACTAGGAATAGGATCATTTATAGCACTATTATATTTTATCTTTACTTATGTAAAAAGCTTAAATGAAACTATGACTAAAATATCTAACACTATGGTAGAAATTCAAATAAACATGGCAACAATGACAGATAGAATAGATAAAATAGAAGAAAAAATAAATAAAGGAGAGTGATAATATGAAGACTCCTCATGGATATTTTTTAGAAGTTATTAATAGATCTTTTGATGAAGACGGTGTATATGGTGCACAATGTGTAGACGGATTCAAACATTTCTGTAGAACTCAAGTAGGATATAATATATCTCATAAATCAATATGTTCACCTACTGGACTTGCAGCTTCAATATGGGATAATTATAACTCTTTAGGATTAGATAAATACTTTGATAAAGTACCTACTAATCAAATGGTTGACGGTGACTGGGCAATATGGAATATAGGTGCTAAACCTTCATGTCCTGATTCTCATATAGCAATGTTTAGAAAAGACAACGGAAACGGTACAGGAGTATTCTTAGGACAGAATCAGTCAGGTCACAGAGAATATACTCAACAAAACATATATTATAACGGTATGAGAGGTGCTCTAAGACCTAAAATATATCATCAAATTGGAGAAAAAGTAGATCAAATATTACATAAAGGAAGTCACGTACAAATTCCCGGAACTTTTGAAGTAATAGATATAAATGTACGTGAAAATACAGCTTTAGTACGTATAGACGGTAAAGACTATTGGTTAAGTTCTACTCCTCTATTAGAGGTTGAATAATGAGAGCTTTAGAAACTTTAGTTGCTGCAGACGGTTATGAAGTATTATTATTTCCTTTAGAATATTTATATATGTCACAAGATGAAGGGGGAGATTATTCTCATGCTGGTACACTTGCTATGGACTTCTTAGGTTGGAGTGCAAGTGGTAGAGTATATCACTGTAATTATTATGCTCCTTGTAGTTGCACTTGTATTGCTTCTACTGAATCAGCTAATAGAATATGGCAAAGTGATAATCAAGTACATTTAGCTGACGGTACACTATCAGTTGTTACATGGGTTGTAGCTCATGATAATTTACCACCAGCAGTTGGAACACATTTACATCAAGGAGATAGAATGGGTGCTACTGGAACAGCAGGACAAGCTACAGGAGATCACTTACACTTAAATATAGCACGTGGTGCTTATGCAAATTGGGAACGAGTACCACCTAACAACAACTGGCAATTAAAAAATTCAATACATATATATGATGCTTGTTATGTTAATGATACAACTATAGTTCAAGGTTACGGTCATAACTGGGTTACATATACAGGACCTACACCTACTCCTACAGGAGAAAGTAAAGATAGAGGCTTTCCATGGGTAATATATGCAAGAAAATTTAGACGAGGTAGAATATCATAATAAAAATAAAAAGTCAACATAAAAATTGACTTTTTTTAATAATTAAATTATAATAAAACTAGAAAGGAGTAGTCAAATGGATAAGGACGGTTTTAACAATTTAATTTCTAAAATAAGGACAAGTATTGGTGATGAAGCTTCAGCCTTAAATTCTGAAGATTTTTTAGGTGTTATTTCAGCTTATAACACTTTATATGATGAATCAGAAAAGAAAACTGAAGATATAAACAAGCTAAAAACTACGAATGATGAATTACTTAAAACAAATGGTAAGTTATTCATGCAAATTGGATTTAATGATCCAAAGCCTACATCAATAGAAGATAGGCTTCCTAAAGAAGAAAAGAAATTAACTATTGATGAAATCATTGACGAAAAGGGAGGATTTAGATAATATGGCAAATAATTCTGGTGTTTCAATTTTTAACTATATTCGTGAAAATTCATCTAGTGAATTTCGTGATATAGTACCTACAGCTACAAGTGAGAATATTCTTACTTTAGCAAACATCTTATTCGATCAAAGTTATACTCCACAATTAAATGAGTTCGTTTCAAACTTAATTAATCGTATCGGATATACTATGGTTCGTAATAAGGTTTTCTCTAATCCTTTAGCAATGTTTAAAAAAGGTAGTGTACCTCTAGGAACAGACGTTCAAGATATATTCACTAATCCTGCAACTGCTGAAGATTATGAGTTCTCAAATACAGCTATGGCTAAGTTATTAACTATTACTGATCCTGATACTCATGTTGCTTATTATAGAAGAAATCGTAAAGACTTATATACTGTTACTGTATCTCGTGAAGGACTTCAAGGTGCTTTCGTATCATGGGGTAAATTTGAAGATTATATTTCAAGTTTAGTTAACTCATTATACAATGGTGACTATATTGATGAATTCAGATATACAAAGGAATTAATCAAAGGTGCTTATGATAATAATAAAGCTATCATTGAAACTGTAAGTGCTGTTTCAAATGAAGCTACTGCTAAAGCTTTTGTTAAAGCTGCACGTAAATTATTTACAAAGATGAAATTCCCTTCAACTGAATATAATGCTTATTCTAAGATGAGTGGATCAGATAAACCTGTTACTACTTGGACTGACGAAGATAGAATTGTATTCTTAATCAATGCAGACGTAGAAGCTGAAATTGATGTTGATGTATTAGCTGCTGCTTTCAATATGGATAAGGCAAAATTACTAGGAAGAATTATTGCTGTTGATTCATTCGGTGATGATAAAATATTAGGTTGCCTATGTGATGAAGCTTTCTTACAAATCTATAGTAATCAATTCAGATTCGATGAATTCTACAATGCTAGAACAATGTCTTGGAATTTCTACTTACATGCTTGGGATATATTTGCAATTTCACCATTTGCTAATGCTGTAATTTTAGCAACTGCTGCATCAACTCCAGCTACTGCTATCAGCTTAGGAAGTGATATTTCAGCAACTGTAGGAACTAACGCTAGTGTAACTGTAACATTAACTCCTAATGGTGCTACAAGTGATGTTGACTTTGTATCTAGTAATACTGCTGTATTTACAGTAACTAAAGTATCTAATACTTCTGCTACAGTAGTACCTGTTGCAGCAGGAACTGCTACACTAACTGCTACTACTGATAATGGATTATCTGATGATGTAACTGTAACTGTAACAGCTAGTTAAAATCCTAAGGGATAGGGAGAGATCCCTATCTCTTTTAAATTATAGAAAGGAGAATTTATATGCCTATAACTGTAACTCCTGCTGGATCAATTAGTCTTTGTAGAACTAATCTAGAAAATGATTATAAAAATACGCTTACTTGGAGTAATATTAACACGCAAGCTAATTACTTTAATGGATTATCAAATAAAGTAAGTTTTTCTGAATATACTTATTTTAAAAAAGACGGTAAACTAAGACTTGCTGTACCTATTGATAATGTTATTGATTATAATTATTGCTATTATAATAATGGTGGATTCACATCTAAAAGATATTATTGCTTTATAACTCGTATGGAGTATGTCAACGAAAATTGTACTGATGTATACATTGAAACTGATGTATTTCAAACATGGTATTTTCAGATACAGTGGAATAGATGTTTCGTAGAAAGAGAACATGTTAACAATGATACTAGAGGTGTACACACAATTCCTGAAAATGTTGAAACTGGTGAGTATGTAACAAATAGTAAAATACGTGGAAAACCTTTTACAAGTTATGGAATTATAGTAGGTGCTACTATAAAATTAGAAGATTCAGGATTTCCTAATATTAACGGAAATGTACAAGGTTCAATTTATCAAGGCTTACGTTACTATGAATTTACTAATACAAATGCACTTAATAAACTTTTGGCAGATGTTGCTAGTGCTGGTAAATCAAGTGGAATTGTCACAATGTTCATGGCTGATAGTAACTTCTATAATACTGAAGCTATTTCTGATAAAGCTTTCTCTAAAGTAACTGATAAGTTTGGTGCTTTCACATTACAATGGCCTTATCAAGACGGACAAACTACTGTTGGTAATCCACCTAATCCTACATCTGTTAACGGGTATGTACCACGTAACAATAAACTGCTAACCTTCCCTTATTGCTATTTAATGGCTTCTAATAATGCTGGAAGTAGTGCAATTTATAGATATGAATTATTTTCATCTGCACCTGACTTTCAATATGTCGGAACTTTAGCACCTGGTATGTCTATTAAATTACAACCAAAGAATTATAAGGGAGAGGCTATTAATAATAATGAAGGATTAGTGCTAGGTAAACTTCCTATGTGTTCATGGAATACAGATATGTATACTAACTGGCTTACTCAAAACTCTGTTAATATTGCTACTTCTATTGCTGGCGACTTAGGTTCTATTGCTATTGGTGGTGCTATGCTATCAAGTGGTATGGTAATCGGTGGTGCTGGTACTGTAGTTAGTGGCGTTACAGGTATAGCAGGAACTGTTGGAACTATTTATCAACATTCTTTAGTACCACCTCAAATTAATGGTGATGTTAATGTAGGTGACGCTATGTATGCTTCTAATAATGCAAGAATAGATATGTGTTGTATGTCTATAAAACAAGAGTACGCCAGAGTAATCGATTCATATTTCGATATGTTTGGCTATAAAGTTAATACAGTTAAAGTACCTAATATAACAGGACGATCACAATGGAATTTTATTAAAACTATAGACTGTAATGTAGACGGTAATATACCACAAGAGGACTTAGAAACTATTAAAAAAGCATGTAATACAGGTATTACATTCTGGCACAACCCTGCTAATATGTATAATTACTCATTATCTAATACTATTGTATAGAAAGGAGAATTTTAATGAATAATAAAATAACTGATACTGAATTATCAATGCTTCTTAATAATGCTACTGCTATAGATTATGAAGATAGACTTCATATGTTAGCAATTTCACTATTCACCTGGAAAGGTCTAGATGATATTGCTGGATTCGGTGCTAGTCACTTTATTGAAGAAAGTCTTTATAGATATGGTAAGGCTTGTATTGTTAATGATGATGAAATTGGTATCAAAGCTTTAAATGTAACAGCAGCAGGAAAATTAAACATTTATTATCTACCAGTAAAAGTAAATGCTTTCTCTACTGGATATAATAAGATTTATGATTTCGATGATGTTGTATACATTATGAATAATGAATTACAAAAACCTACAAAAGATACTCTTACACTTTTTGCAGCTAGACTTTATGAAACTGAAAGAACTTCAGATGTTAACCTTCAAGCACAAAAAACACCTGTGTTAATCGAAGGTGATAAAAATGTTCTTCTTACACTTAAAAATACTTATATGCAATATTCAGGTAATATGCCTGTTATTTATGGTAATAAAAACTTTGATGTTTCATCTAAGTTGAATGTACTTAGAACAGACGCACCTTATATAGTAGATAAACTAGAAGATCATAAACATAATCTTTGGAATGATTGTATGACATTCTTAGGTATTAATAATGCTAATACTTCTAAAAAAGAGAGATTGGTAACAAGTGAAGTTGAATCTAATGACCAATTAATTAATTATTATCTTAACTGCTTTTATAAGACACGTAAAAAAGCATGTGATATTTTAAATGAGAAGTTTGGTACAAATGTTGAAATTGTGCTTAATAAGGAAGTAGTAGATTTACTTGCAAAAACTACAGAAGCTTTAGAGAAAGAAGGTGGAGATAGTGGCAAAGTATACGATAACAATACTAACTCTACAGAAAAATAACTTTAACTTTGGTTTAACTTCATATCCTATATTCGATGAAGCTTATAGAGAAACTTTAAATAATAATATCCTTAATTATTATCTAGAAAGTGAAATAGGAGTAGAAACTGCAGAACTCTTTAAAAGGTTATTAAATGACCGTATGGCGTTAATTATGCCTAAGTATAATAAAATGTACTTGGCACAAGATGAATTACTTCAGAACGGCATTCTAGGTAACGTACACTTGACGGAAACTCTAGAACGTGAAACTGATTCTACTTCAAGTCAAGAGGATTCAGGAAGAGGTACTCAAACAGGTACTTCTACTGCTAATAATAAAAACCTTTATCAAGACACGCCACAGGGTAGTATATCTATGCAAACACTTGATTCTAGTAATGTATATGCTACTAATGTTACGCTTGATAGAAACACTAATAATTCTACTGTCACAGATACATCTTCATCTACACGTGACTTTACTAATAATGGTACTGAAAATTATGTTAAGACTATTGTTGGAAATAACGGTAGAAAATATAATGTAGATGTATTTAATGAATTAGTAAGTAAACTACAAAATATTGATATGTTAATAATAAATGAGTTATCAGACTTATTTATGGGAATATTTTAAAGGAGAGTGATAATATGGCTATCAATAATCAACCTACAATTAAACCTAGAACTGTTACAGGACTTTTTACTAAACATATTGCTAAAGTTATACCTCTAGCTTTCGACGAATCAATGAGTTATTACGAATGTATATGTGCTTTATTAGATTACATAAATAAGAATGTAATTCCTGCTCTTGATAATAACGCTGAAGGACTTGAAGAACTTCAAGAATTCTATATAGAACTTCAAAGTTATGTTAACAATTATTTTGATAACTTAGATGTACAAGAAGAAATTAATAATAAATTAGATGATATGGTAAAGGACGGAACTATAGATCAAATTATAGAACAATACTTAAATTCAAGTGCAATATGGGGATTCGACACTGTTGTTGATATGAAAGAAGCTACAAATTTAATTGATGGTAGTTATGCAAAAACTTTAGGTTATCATTCAAAAAATGACGGTGGTATGGCAACTTATAAAATTAGAACTATAACAAATGATGATGTTGTTGATGAAATGACAATAATAAGTTTATCAGACAATACATTAGTTGCTGAATTAATATGTGAAGAATATAATCTAGCATCTTTAGGTTCAACAGATGAAATTGATATTTCTACAAAACTTCAAACATTTATTGATTCAAAAGATAATATTACATTATATGTCCCAGACGGTACTTATAAACTAAATATTGTATTAAAAAATAAAAATATGAAAATATATGGAAATGGTACTATAAAAGGTAGTATAGAACAAAATACAACTATTATAGATAATGTTTTACCAGAATGTTATAACATAATTAAAGGTATTAGTTTTACTAAAGATGTTAATGATTACGCTATAAAATTAGATACAGGAAGAAACTTTAAAATTGAAAATGTAAATATTGATGATACATTCACTTATGGTATTTATTACTATAAACAAAGTTCTTTTTCACAAAGAGTTAGTAAAGCTATTATTTCTAATAACATCATTTATGCTAAAAATGGACTTTACTTAAGTGATACAAGTACATTAGGGTTAGCCGATATTACATTTACAAACAACATATTATATAGTGAGATATGTAATGTCTACTTAGAAGGTATAGACGGTTTCAAAGATAGTAATAACATATATTTTATGCCAGGATATTCTAAACAAAGCAACACAAAAACTTATAACTTTTATGCAAATAGAATAAATTGGCTTACAATTAACGGTTCAACTTTATTTGAAGCGGGATATAATTCTATTCACTTAACTAAATATCAAAATGTAAATATAACAAATAATTTAATTGGTTGGTGTGGGCAAAGAGTTAGAAGTGCAGGTGTTTATTTAGGTGATTACGATGTTACAGGCAGTGGATTATATAATATTACTTCAGTAAGTAACAACATAATAAATGCACCAACATTACATGGTATTGAAGTAACAACAAACACAGGAAGAATATCTATCAATAATAATAGAATACATAATGCAGGCTCTAGTGCTTATTATTATGGTGAAACCGATACAACACAAGCTTACGCTATTAATTATCCATTAGTTAATGAAAATATGTATTGTAATGTATCAAATAATATATGTGAAAATAAAGAAAATAATTTATCAGCTAGAATTTTTAAATCTAATAATATCACAAACTCTTCAAAATCTTCAGCATACAGACTAACAGAAGAAGTAACAATTTCTGATACATTTGCTGCAAATAGTGCTACTTCTAAATCTATTTCATATACATTACCAACAGGTTATATTGTAAATAATATAAGAGTTAAAACAATGAATCCTTTATCACATGGTGTTCAATATGATATTACTATTATTGGAAATGTTGCTATCATTAGAAATAATTATAGTTC
>JAXJTP010000077.1:0-4129 GCA_036309525.1 Acutalibacteraceae bacterium
AAGAAAAGTCAGTAAACCAATGCTTACTGACTTTCTATGGTCGAGGTGACAGGACTTGAACCTGCGGCATCTTGGTCCCAAACCAAGCACTCTACCAAACTGAGTTACACCTCGATAAATATTATATTCAAACTGTTTCTTGACAGCTTCTATATTATAGCTTATCATAATAATTTTGTCAACACTTTTATGAAAATAATTTATAAAAACAGAGCAAATTATTTCAATTTGCGTTTAATCAGGTATTAGGGCTTATTTAAAAAATCAAAGGCACTGTCTATTGTGCCCCGAAATAGATAATTTCTGCGTTGAAAATCCTCGAAGCACGTCAGTATTTCTGTGGTTTTCGTCTTGAAATCCCTCGATTCGCAACAAAAATACATCACCTTTTCTTTTTTCAAGCTAGCCCTAGTATAAAGCTGGTATCAATCACAAGCATAATTGATACCAGCTTAATTTGTAATTTAAAACAAGAAAAGCTATGTAATGATATTTAAAAGCAAAGCATTTTGCTATATCAGCCAAGCTCTATCATTTTATCAATACACTTTCTAGCCTTTGTCATTGTTTCTTCGTCAAGTGTAATTTCTTCTCCACCATTGCCGATGATTGTGCGATAAATATCAACAAGTGTTGTTGCCTTCATATCAGAGCAGATAAGCTCCTTTGAAAGAGTGTAGAAGGTCTTTTCTGGGCACTGGTATGAAAGGTGCTGTGCAATGCTTATTTCTGTGCCTATGATAAATTCCTTCTTATCTGATTTAATTGCATAATCCATAATAGCAGAGGTAGAGCCTACAAAATCTGCGTATTTAACTACATCGGCAGTACATTCTGGATGTACTAACAGCTCTGCGTTTGGATACATCTCCTTAGCTCTTTTAGCATCCTCAGCTGGCACACTGGCGTGAATAGGACATCCACCCTGTAACAGCTTGATGTTTTTCTCTGGCACCTGATTTGCAACATAGCTACCAAGATTGCAGTCAGGTATAAACAGAATATTTTTTTCAGGCAACTGCTTAACAATCTTTACTGCTGACGCTGATGTAACGCAAACATCGCAGACTGTTTTTAAGGCTGTTGTTGTGTTTATATATGCTACAACTGTATAATCAGGGTATTCTGCTTTGATTTCCTCTATCATTTCCTTATCCATTTGCTCTGCCATTGGGCAACCAGCAGTAGGATTTGCAAGATAAACAGTTTTTTCTGGAGAAAGTAGCTTTACTGTTTCAGCCATAAATCTTACACCACACATTATAACAGTTTTTTGTGGTGCCTTTTTAGCCATTACGCTTAGCTGAAAGGAATCTCCTGTAAAATCGGCAATTTCAACTATATCCTTTGTCTGATAGCTGTGTGCCAATATGCAAATATCCTTTTCCTTTTTTATTCTGATAATTTCCTCTTGAAGCTCTTTAATGTTCATAGTATAAATCTCCCTTTGATACTTACTGTAACAATGAATTTATTATAAAGATACCGACACTGAAAAACAGCGTCGGTTTACAATCTGAATTTTCAAAACCTAGTTGCAAGCTATTAAAATATCTGCATACTATATTAATTCTATAATACACGATACACCAATTTTTGTCAAGAAATCAAGGAATTCACCATATAAAATTTTTAAGAAAACCATATTGACAAATAATTTTTTTAATGCTATAATTCTCAAAAATTAATGGAGGTACGCAACAATGTTTTATTCTTACGCTTACGCAAAAATAAATCAACAGCAGGCTAGTGTCGCATTGGGCAACTGGCTTAATTTGTTGCGTTCTAAATAATTTTTATTTACGAACTTAAACGGTCAGAGGCTCAATTTGAAAAGCCTTTGACCGTTTTTTTGTACCATTTCGTAAGTAAATTAATTTTAAAAAGGAGGTTTTAATATGTCAGAACAGTCTGTGCAACAACAAAATCAAAATAGTAAAGAAGAAATTGAACAACAAAGCATTTATGAAAAAGGAGAATTTAATTATGAAAAAATCAAAATCTGTAGACAGCTCTGCTCTGACATATTACGAGTCAGGCTTTGAGCGTAACCGTTTAAAATCAAATATAGGACTTATCGAATTTGAGAGAACAAAGGAAATTCTGTTAGAAAGCTTACCAAAGCCACCTGCTGTAATTTACGATATTGGTGGTGCCTATGGCGAATATTCGTGGTGGCTCACTTCGCTTGGTTACGAGGTTCATCTCTTTGACCTTTTCCCTAAGAATATAGAAATGAGCAAGGAGCTTGCTGTTGAATATCCTGATTGCAGGCTTGCTTCAGCCGAGGTTTGCGACGCTGTCAATGTACCAAGAAATGACAAAAGTGCAGATGCTGTGCTTCTTATGGGACCTTTGTATCATATCATCGACTACAATGAGCGTATATCAGCTATAAAAGAAAGTCGCAGACTACTTAAAGACGGTGGTGTTTTATTTACAGCAAGCCTGACTCCATATTCTGTTTTACTGCACAATATCACAGTATATAATCCTTTTGGAGAGAGTCCAAATAAAACCTTGGAGGATCCAAATTTCTTAAAGATGATTGAGCGTGAGATTAAAGACGGAAATCACATAAACCCTGACAACACAATATATAGTGGTATAGGCAGTGCTCATCTTCATACTGCAAAGGAGCTGAGAGAGGAGCTTGCCACTGGTGGCTTTGGAAAATCAAGCGTGCACGGAGTTATGGGTGGTGCATGGCTTGCTAATAATATAGAGGCTCTATGGGAAAATGAAGCCTCCAGAAACGCTCTTATGAATACTGTTCGTTTACTTGATACCTGCGAGGAAATCATAGGCTTATCGGGTCATTTATTGGCTGTATCAAGAAAAGAATAAGAAAAAGTCTTTCTATCTTAAAGAAGCGTTGACGAAATTAGAAAGTGGGTTATAATATTTAATATAGAAACTGCTATACAGGAGGTTACCTAGATGAACAAAAATATAGATAATTTAGTAGATTTGATTTTAGAAAGCTACGATAAGTATGAGTCTACCAAAAGAATAGATGAGGATAATATTGTTCACAAAGAAACCCTTATACGATTAGTTGAGGAAATAAGAAAACTGCTATTCCCTGGATTTTTCGATGATAACAAGGTTCGTTCAGAATATCTTAAATTCTTAGTAGGTGAACGACTAGAATTTATACATGGAAATCTGACAACACAGATTGCACGAGCATTAGGTAACAACGAATTCTGCAAGGACTGCAAAAGAAATGCAATTTTAAAAGAAGCAGATGAAATAGTGTATAAATTCATTGGCAAGATACCACAAATCAGAGAATATTTAAGTACAGATATTCAGGCTGCCTTTAACGGAGACCCTGCTGCACAGAATACCGATGAAATTATTTTCTGCTATCCTGGTGTGTTTGCTATTACTGTATATAGAATAGCACACGAGCTACATTTACTTGGTGTGCCTATGATTCCTAGAATTATAAGCGAATATGCACACAGCATTACAGGAATAGACATTCACCCAGGTGCAACAATTGGTAAATACTTTTTTATCGACCATGGTACAGGCGTGGTTATAGGCGAAACTACAATTATAGGCGAAAATGTAAAGATATATCAGGGTGTTACCTTAGGTGGACTTTCAACAAGAAAGGGGCAACAGCTTAAGGGTGTTAAGCGTCACCCTACAATAGGTAACAACGTTACTATATACTCTGGTACATCTGTACTTGGTGGCGAAACGGTTATAGGTGACGGTGCAACCATTGGTGGTAATGCCTTTATAACAAGCTCGGTTGAGGCTGGTATGAAGGTAAGCATAAAGGCTCCTGAGCTGGAATATCGCCCAAGCATTAACAATAATAAACAGTAATTTTATCAGCAGTAAGCAATGGTGTTATTTGCTTACTGCTGATATGCTTTTATAGCTAGGTTTTATAATAGATATGATTATAATGTGACCAAATTTGGGTTTGTTGGTGTGAGCTAACGCTCACACCAAAGGCGAGAAAGTGTAAAAGTTTTGATTAAACTTTTTCAAAAGTTTATCGGGTCGTGCAACCAATTTGCGAAGCAAATTGATTGCCACAATCAATCCCGTAGGGATTGGTTGTATTATCTGAAAGCCCTTGTGGGATTTTACGCAATCAATCCCT
>JAXJTP010000078.1:0-7745 GCA_036309525.1 Acutalibacteraceae bacterium
AAACTATGAGTTAAGGACTCCGTCCTTAAAACCTGTAAGGGGTTTCACCCCTTAACCCCACCAGCCTTTAAAAAGGCTGGACCCAAACTTTACGTTTTTCTCTATCGTAGTTTGTGCGTTAACCCTACAAACCCCAATTTATTTTTAACACAACAAAAAACAAGAGCCACTTACCAAAAAGGGAAGTGGCTCAAAATCTATAAAATAGTCACTAAATTAAATTTATAGTTGAAATTATTCAACACCCATTAGCTTCTTACCAGCCTCAACAAGCTCGTCAGCAATTACAGTAGCAGTAGCCTCGTTTTCTCCTACTGCTGTGATGTATAGCTTAATCTTAGGCTCAGTACCACTTGGTCTTACAGTAATTGAGCAACCGTCATCAAGCATAAATGCAATTACATTAGACTTAGGTAGGTTGATAGCAGTTGTTGTGCCAGCAATCTTGTCTGTCTTTACGCTTAGCTTATAGTCGTTTATAACCTCAATCTTTCTACCAAGAATCTCAGTAATGCTTGTGTCCTCTCTAAGACCAGACATAATGTTGCCCATTTTCTCAAGTCCACTTGCACCCTCAAATTCAAAGCTTACAGTCTTGTTCTTGTAATAGCCAAACTCGCTGTAAAGCTCTGTGATAACATCGTCAAGAGATTTACCCTGTGTTCTGTAATAAGCAGCCATTTCACAAATAAGCATAGAAGCAACAACAGCGTCCTTATCTCTTACATAGGTACCAGCAAGGTAACCATAGCTTTCTTCAAAGCCGAAGATATATCTTTCTTCCTCTCCAGCCTGCTCAAGACCAAGAATCTGCTCACCGATATACTTAAAGCCAGTAAGAACGTTTCTTAGCTCGCAATCATACTTAGCACAAATTCTTGTGATAAGCTCAGATGTTACAATTGTTTTAACTACAAATGGATTTTCTGGCAGATTGTTAAGAGCCTTTCTGCAAGAAAGAATGTAGTTTGTTAGCATAATACCTGTTTCGTTACCAGACATTAAACGATAAGAACCATCGTGAAGTCTTACTGCAATACCAACTCTGTCAGCGTCAGGGTCAGTTGCAAGCAATAGATCAGGCTGTTCTTTAGCACATAGGTCAAGACCTAGCTGTAAAGCCTCTTTAATTTCTGGGTTAGGGTATGGGCAGGTTGTAAAGTTACCGTCAGGATTCTCCTGCTCCTTTACAATAATAACGTCCTCAACACCTGTTTCAGATAATACTCTTCTTACAAGCTTGTTACCTGCACCATTAAGAGGAGTGTAAACAACCTTTAATCCAGCACCTTTGCAAACATCAGGATTAATTGATTGCTTCTTAACATTTTCAATATAGCTGTCGTATACAGAATCCTCAATGTACTCGATAGTGCCATCAGCAAGACCCTGTTCAAAGTCAACAATTTTAACGTCGTTGAACATATCAATGCTCTGAATTTCAGAGTAAACTGCATTTGCACTTTCGTCTGTCATCTGACAGCCGTCGCTACCATAGCACTTATAACCATTATACTTAGCTGGGTTGTGGCTAGCTGTAACCATAATACCAGCCTCACATTTAAGCTCTCTTACACAGAAAGAAACAACAGGTGTTGGCTGAAGCTCCTTTGCAACATAAGCCTTAATACCATTAGCAGCAAGTACTCTTGCAGCCTCCTTTACAAATAGGTCAGACTTAATTCTTGAATCGCAAGCAATAGCAACTGACGCATTTTCGTAATTCTTTTTAAGATAATTAGCAAGACCCTGTGTAGCGTAACGAACAACATATATGTTCATTCTGTTAGTACCTGCACCAATTACGCCTCTTAATCCAGCTGTACCAAACTCAAGCTCTCTGTAAAATCTGTCGTAAATAGCCTCTTCATCACCCTTAATGCTCTCTAGCTCAGGAATTAAATCAGTATCCTCAACAGCATTTTTAAGCCATAGCTCATAAAGTTCGTTTGTATTCATTAATTATTTACACTCCTTACCGAAAATCACTTGAAAATGATAAATGATAAAACTTGTCGAAATATACTTGAACATTTTACCATACTAAAACGAAAATTTCAATTATTTGTTATAAGATAATAAAGATTGTTCACAAAGATTTATATTAATGCTATACAAATTATAAAACATAAAGAAAATTATGGTAAAGATATATAAAATGTTGCAAAAGAAAATTAAATTTGCAGTTGCCTTTTAGATGATAAAATTGTAAAGGTAGCCAACAGCTACTACGATTTTTGATGTATTAAAAATATATTATTATGGGCTATAAAATTTATGAAAGGAATAGCTATAGTAGTATTACACGCATAACCCTATAGCCTTAAAAATTGTGCTTGGAATAATAGCTTTGCTTTAAAATTCTAAAGCCACCAATAATAGGTAGCTCTCTTTTTTTACCCTTAACTGCACTTATAATTCCAATGCCTGCAAATACTATAAATAAAATTTCAGCTACACCAGCAACAGCAATAATAGGGTAGAGCCAAATTGATATTTCAAGTAATAGCTTTTTCAATATAATGTAAAATATACCATATATAATCTCAGCAATTAATAAACATATACCTTGATTTAAATGAAACATTGTAAGAGTAGAGTTTTTATTGCGTAGCAGTGGAATAACCCAAAGAAAGCCAATATAAGAAATAGCAGAAAAAAATCGTTCTCTGTTGAATTCTGATTTTATATGAAACCAGTAAAAAGCCAAAGCACTTTTTCTATTATAAAGCATTTCTTCTCCACAATTAGGACAAAGACAAATTCCCTTTTCGATTTCTGTGCCACATTCAGGACAAATTATCATTAATAGCCTCCTCAGATTGTCTTAATTTCTCATACTAAATGTTAGCATTTTTTGTATAAAAAAATTGCGAAAATTTGTAGCTGAAAATACTTTTTCTGTTCTTGAAATACGTATTTGTTTATAGTAAAATAACACAGAGGTGACTTTCTATGATGGTTTCAACAAAGGGCAGATATGCTCTAAGAGTTTTAATAGACCTTGCATTACATCCAATGGATGAGTATGTATCTTTAAAGGGAATAGCAGACAGACAGGATGTGTCTATGAAATATCTTGAAAATATAGTTGCTACACTTTCTAAGGCTGGTTATCTTGAAAGCCTAAGAGGTAAAAATGGAGGATACAGATTAAAGGACTCTCCTGATAAATATACAGTAGGCTCGGTTTTAAGGCTAACCGAGGGTACTCTGGCACCTGTTGCCTGCTTAGAAAATTGCAACAGCGAGGAATGCTCTCACTCTGCAAGCTGTTTAACTCTGCCACTATGGCATAAGCTAGACAATATAGTAAACGAATATCTTGACAGCGTAACAATAGCCGATTTAATAAATAAAACCATAGAAATATGATTAAAAAAAGCAGGGTAGATAGCCCTGCTTTTTAGTTTAATGTTAAGTTGTTGAAAAGGTGAACGAAGTTGGTTACATCTTTCATATTATAAAAGCAAAGCTCTCACCTAGCACTTAGGGTGAGAGCTTACTTTGCTTTGGCAGAATACCAAAATCAATATATTCATATAAGTGTGACTAAGCCTATAAGCCGAGTTCTGTCGTGAACGACCATCTATCTTGGCAGTTCGTCACCGTAACTGCTCAATGCCACCTCCTAAGACACATCGGGCCGATGTATAATGTCTTTTACCACGGTGTTGCTCCGAATAGGGTTTACAGGGCCATCAGGTTCCCCTGATGCCGGTGAGCTCTTACCTCGCCTTTCCACCCTTACCAGAATAAATCTGGCGGTATATCTCTGTTGCACTTTCCCTAGGGTCACCCCCGGCAGCCGTTAGCTGTTATTCTTGCCCTGTGGAGCTCGGACTTTCCTCGGGTACAGCCTTTCGGCTTTGTAGCCCGCAGTCGTTCAGCCTACTCACAGATATATTTTAATACAAAATAGACTTTTTGTCAATTATACACCAGCAAAAACAGCGTTCAACCAATGGTCGAACGCTGTTTTTTGTCTATAAATTATTAATCAACCTTTTTAACTGAAAGTGTTACCTTTTCGCCGTTGATGTTCCAATCCTTAACAAAGCCGTCTGTAGCTGATGTGATTTCAGTAGCAAGTACATCGGTAGAGATTTCTGCACTGTTTTTGCTGATGATTTCAGCAATCTTGTCGTTACCAGCAACACCGATGATGATGTTATCCATAACCTCAAAGCCAGCGTCCTTACGCATTGTCTGAATCTTACTGATAATCTCACGAACAAAGCCCTCTTCTACAAGCTCTGGTGTAAGTGTTGTGTCAAGAACAACTGTAATACCGTTATCAGTAACAGTATACAAGCCTTCCATCTGTTTAACGTCAATCAACAAATCCTCTTCAGTTAGCTTAATGTCACCTGTTGAAAGAGTAAGTGTCATTGTGCCTGTTTCGTTAAGCTCAGCCTTAGCCTTAGCACCGTCAACCTCTGCAAGAGCTGTACGGATTTCACCCAACTGCTTACCAAACTTAGGTCCTAGTGTTTTAAGCTGTGGCTTGAATGAATATGAAACAAAGCCAGAAACATCGTCTGTAAACTCAACGCTCTTAATATTAAGCTCATCTTCGATAATCTCTACATAGAACTTATCAAGAGCATTTTCAGCCTTAACAGACATTTTGCCAAGTGGCTGACGGTTCTTCATAGCAGAGCCGTTTCTTGCAGAACGACCAAGTACAACAATCTTTAGTACCTCGTCCATATTAGCCTCTAGCTGGCTGTCGATAGCTGTTTCGTCAACCTCTGGGAATTCACATAGGTGAATACTCTCAGGAGCAGTTTCGTTTAGTGAACGAACAAGATTTAGGTAAATCTCCTCAGCCATAAATGGAATCATTGGAGCAGAAGCCTTAGCGATTGTAACTAATGCTGTGTATAGTGTCATATAAGCATTAATCTTATCCTGAGTCATATCCTGTACCCAGAATCTTTCACGACATCTTCTTACATACCAGTTACTCATTTCGTCAACAAAATCCTGTAGTGCTCTTGCAGCCTCTGGGATTTTGTAATTTGCAAGGCTATTGTCAACTGTCTTAACTGTTGAGTTAAGTCTTGATAGTAGCCACTTATCCATTACAGATAGGCTATCCTTATCAAGTGTATACTTTGTAGCGTCGAATTTATCTATATTAGCATAAAGTACGAAGAATGCATATGTGTTCCATAGTGTACCCATAAACTTACGCTGACCCTCAACTACAGCCTTACCGTAGAATCTCTTTGGTAGCCATGGAGAAGAGTTAGTGTAGAAA
Organism: Acutalibacteraceae bacterium; assembly: GCA_036309525.1. Classification (GTDB taxonomy): domain Bacteria; phylum Bacillota; class Clostridia; order Oscillospirales; family Acutalibacteraceae; genus CAG-964. The sequence continues at coordinate 5,267 of JAXJTP010000078.1, forward strand.
TACCATCTGATAGCGTCTGCACCGTAGGTTTCAAGAGCCTCGAATGGGTCTACTGCGTTACCCTTAGACTTTGACATTTTCTGTCCGTTTTCGTCCTGAACAAGACCAAGAACAATTACATTCTTATATGGAGCCTTGTCAAAAATCAAGGTAGAAATAGCTAGTAGGGAATAGAACCAGCCTCTTGTCTGGTCAACAGCCTCTGAAATAAAGTCAGCAGGGAACTGTGACTCGAATAGCTCTTTATTCTCAAATGGATAGTGGTGCTGTGCAAATGGCATTGAACCAGAGTCAAACCAGCAGTCGATAACCTCTGGTACTCTGTGCATTGGCTTACCACAGTGTGGACAGGTAATTGTTACCTCATCGATATATGGTCTGTGTAGCTCGATGTCATCAGGGCAGTTGTCAGATAGTGACTTCAGCTCCTCGATGCTACCGATTGAATGATAATGACCACATTCACATTCCCAGATATTAAGTGGTGTACCCCAATATCTGTTTCTTGAAATACCCCAGTCCTGTACATTATTCAGCCAATCGCCAAATCTACCCTTACCGATTGACTCAGGTATCCAGTTTATAGTGTTATTATTAGCAATTAGTCTATCCTTAACATCAGTCATCTTGATAAACCAAGAATCTCTTGCATAGTAGATAAGTGGAGTGTCACATCTCCAGCAGTGTGGGTATGAGTGCTCATACTTAGGTGCAGAGAATAACAGACCTCTTTCCTCAAGGTTTACAAGAATATCCTTGTCAGCGTCCTTACAGAATTTACCAGCCCAAGGTGTTTCTTCTGTCATTTCACCCTTAGCGTCTACAAGCTGTACAAGTGGTAGGTCATACTTTCTACCAACATTAGCATCGTCCTCACCAAATGCAGGAGCAATGTGTACAACACCTGTACCGTCTGTAAGTGTTACATAGCTGTCGCATACTACATAGTGGCACTTTTTCTTAGGCTTAGCAAAATCAAATAGTGGAATATACTCCTTATACTCAAGCTCTTTACCCTTGTATTCCTCAATAATTGTATATTCACCCTCGATAACGCTGTCAACTAATGCCTTAGCCATATAGTAAACATAATCCTCTGTTTTAATCTTTACATAATCCTCGTCTGGATTTACACAAAGAGCAACGTTAGAAGGTAATGTCCAAGGAGTTGTTGTCCAAGCAAGAATATAAGCGTCCTCGTCCTTTACCTTAAATCTTGCAATAGCTGAACGCTCCTTTACGTCCTTATAGCCCTGTGCAACCTCGTGAGATGATAGAGGAGTACCACAACGAGGGCAGTAAGGTACAATTTTAAAGCCCTTATATAGCAAGCCCTTGTCAAAAATCTGCTTTAAAGCCCACCATTCAGATTCAATAAAGTTGTTGTCGTATGTTACGTATGGGTTATCCATATCTGCCCAGAAGCCAACAGTATCAGAGAAATCCTCCCACATACCCTTGTACTTCCATACTGATTCTTTACACTTAGAAATAAATGGCTCTAGTCCATATTCTTCAATCTGCTCTTTACCGTCAAGACCTAAAAGCTTTTCAACCTCAAGCTCAACAGGCAAGCCGTGAGTATCCCAACCAGCCTTTCTAGGTACCATACAGCCCTTCATTGTCTGGTATCTTGGAATCATATCCTTAATAACACGAGTAAGCACATGACCTATATGTGGCTTACCATTAGCAGTAGGTGGGCCATCATAAAATACATATGGCTTACCGTCCTTACGCTCTTCAATACTTTTTTCGAAAATCTTGTTGTCTTTCCAGAATTTTTCTATCTGTTTTTCACGCTGAACAAAATCAAGATTAGTGTCAACCTTCTTGTACATTGTTGCAACCTCCTAAATAAAAATAAAAAGGTGCTTCATCCATAACAGGACGAAACACCATAGCTTCGCTAAACCACCCATTACAGCATACTACTATATGCGTTTCTTTTAACGGTGAAAAGCCGGCTACTCTTAATAACATAGATAGTGCTATGCTTTCAGAAAGCAACTCCGAAGTGATTTGTAACCCAATGAAATACCAAGGCTCGCACCAAACCCTTAGCTCGCTGAAAATCTTAGAAGGCTACCTGTCTTCATCAACATTTTTCTTTATAAAACTTATACTATCATAAACTGCTTTTAAAGTCAATTATTAATAAAAATTTCTTTATGTATATGATATGTTTAGGTTGTTTATATTATGAAATAGAAATAATATATGTAAGTACAGCTGTATATTTATATAGTTGAGAAGATAAAATATAATTGTGTAGTTTTATTATACAAATTTGGGTTTGTCAGTGTGAGCTAACGCTCACACCAGAGGAAAGACAGCTTAAAAGTTTTGATTAAACTTTTTCAAAAGTTTATCGGGTCGTGCAACCAATTTGCGAAGCAAATTGATTGCCACAATCAATCCCGTAGGGATTGGTTGTATTATCTGAAAGCCCTTGTGGGATTTTACGCAATCAATCCCT
>JAXJTP010000079.1:0-88599 GCA_036309525.1 Acutalibacteraceae bacterium
CCCAAAAGCCTTTGAAAAGGCTTTACCCAAACTTCAAGTTTTGGTTTGTGCTAATCCATAACTCCCCTACAAACCCAAATTTGTTATATATCATTTAAATAAAAATATAACAAAAGCTCAGCCACATAGTTTTGTAGCTATGTAGCTGGGCTGATTTATTTTTGCTTGTATTTACTTTTGCTTTACAGATTAAATCTGCTCCATTGTGCTGTTAAGATCGTGCTTTACTCTGTCTTGTACCTCGGCTCTTTTAGCGTTGTTAAAGCGATCAGTTGTTCCAACAAGATAGCCTGTAATTCTGCGTATACGGTCGAATTTAACAGGCTCAAAGGTGTAGTCGATATCAACATAGTCACCATCTACCTTTATATCAATACCCTTTATTGTTCTGCCTTGGAATTTTTCTTTTGCACGTGCTATATATGCATCTATCTCCTGCTGTGCAAGCTCTCCACCTGTTACGTTAACATTTATATTCATCATAATTATTTCTCCCAACATTTAGTTTGATGAGATAATTATACCACTATATCTAGTAGTAGTCAATATAAAATAGTAATAATTATTATTTTTATTCAGGTGTATTTTCTACAAAATTTACTAGGGAGTATCTGAAAATATAAAAATGACTGAATGTTTCGTTAATGCAAGGCAATTTCAAGCGAAAAAACGGAGAAACAGACGGTTGCTTTGAGTGTTCAGACACGACATAAGCTAATTGCTTATCAGATTTCTTCAGTAAGAATGCTGTATGATAGTGAACGGTTAGAATATCGTTTATCCTCTGTAACCTCTTTTATAATGTCAATAAAGGGTGGCAGTGTAATTTGCTGGTCTTCGCTGTTTATTTCAAGCTCCAGAGTTGCTCTGTCGCTCCAGAATGGATAAATATCAAGCTCGAAAAGCTGACTTTTATACATAAAGCAGTGGCGTACCTTTTTAATTGGTGTAGACTCTGGGTCTACCTCCTTTAAAAGCTCAAACCAGCCTTGCTCAGATATATCGTCCTCTATCTCAATTCTGGTAATATTTGTAATATTCTTTTTAAAGGTTTTTTTGTATGTGGTTTTACCATTTAATGTGCTTTTTCTTATACGCATACCAGCAGTTTCGCCCGAGTCTTTAAGATAAGCCTGCTCCATTTCTATTTTCATATAAACAGGCTGTTGCTCAAGCATAGAAATATCTGGGATTTTTATAAGATACTTTCTTTCAATCTCTAGTGGCAAATTGTTTTCCATAATACCCATCTCCATAATACGAATAATTGTATAATACCCACTGCATAGTAAAGTATGCAGTGGGTAAATAGCGTAATTTATGCTTTGATAAACTCTCCCATAAGAGTAAATCCGTTTTCATTGTAAATGCCTGTTGATTCAGCAGAGTTTTCGTCAAATACAGATATACCACTGTCGATCTTCTTATTGCTTGTATATACAAGATATGGCACAGGCTTGTTTGTGTGAGTTTTAATAGCAAGTGGAGTTGGGTGGTCTGGGCAGATAAGGATTTTATAATCGTCACCACAATTATTAAAGTACTCTACAAGTGGTGCAAGTATTTTGTTGTCGATAAGCTCTATAGCCTTAACCTTATTCTCAATTTCTCCACGGTGACCACACTCGTCTGGAGCCTCTACGTGAATGTAAACAAAATCCTGTCCACGCTCAAACTCTTTGATTGTAGCCTCTAGCTTGCCATCAAAGTTAGTATCTATGTAGCCTGTTGCACCCTCAACCTCTGGTGTAGACATCTCTGCACATATACCAATACCCTTTAGCAGGTCAACAGCAGAAATTACAGAGCCTTTTACATTATACTTATTCTCAAAGCTGTCTAGCAGTGGCTTTGTACCCTCGCCCCATAGCCATATTGAGTTAGCTGGCTTTTTGCCACGGCTGATTCTCTCTTGGTTTACAGGGTGGTCCTTAAGTAGCTCGTAGCTTTTTACCATTAAATCATAAAGACCATCTACAAAATCGCCCTTTGGAATATACTCCTTAATAGGACTACCTGTAATATCGTGAGGAGGTGTAAGTATACCTGGCTGTGGATTACCGTTTGACCATACAAGGCAATGACGGTAGCTTACACCAGGGTAGAATTTAAATATATCGTTGCCAAGCTTTTCCTGAATGTATTCAACCAATATTTTAGCCTCGGCAGTAGAAATATCATCAGCACAGTAGTCAAGAATTGTCTTGTCGCTGTACTCTGCCTCATCTGTAAGTGTTACAAGGTTGCAACGTAGAGTTACATCTGTATCCTTTAAATCTATACCAATGCTTGCAGCCTCTAGTGGAGAACGACCAGAATAATATTTTGCTGGCTCGTAGCCCATAACTGCAAGGTTAGCAACATCACTGCCTGGCTTTAAGCCCTCGGCTACTGTTTTTAGCAAGCCGATTTCGCTATACTTAGCAAGCTCATTCATACAAGGCTTGTTTGCTACTGTCATAGGAGTTTTGTTATCTAGCTGTGCAACAGGTGTGTCAGCCATACCGTCACATAATAGTACTGCATATTTCATTTTTATCACCCTTTTAATTTTACAAATTTTACAATATTAATTATATACCTTATATGTACAATATTCAAGACCTTTCAAAATCGAGAAATCAATGATTTAATACATCGTCAGCTATCTCTTCAAGGCTATAAATATATCTGAATTTAATTATACTGCTTGAATTTCCCTCCTGAGCTTCAAGCTCTTCCTTTAATGAATTGCTTTCATCAATAATAAAGTAAATACACCTACAGCCATATTCAACAGCCCTTGGTATAAAATAGTCAGCAACCCACTGTGTGTCCTCGGGTATATTTTCAAAGCCTGTTCTTGTGTCTGCAACATAATTGCATTTACGCTTATTTATAATTTCTAAGGCATATTTAAGTGGTCTTCTGTAATCGTCTTTGCAACAAAAGCTTTTCCATTTTACAAATACCACATTATATTCTTCTTGATACTTTACATCACAATATTCCGATAAATACATTTTAATTTTCCTATTAAATGCCGAGCTTAATCAACACATAATCAAGCAAATAGCACAGAATTATATAAATCACAAAGGTAAGGCTGTAAAGCGTTGTTTTTTTCCATACAACAGAAAACACCTCTTGTTTTTTGCTTATCATAAGTAAATCAAAAATTATAAGCACCACCAAAAGCACAAAATACCCTATCACACGAAACATCATATAAATTCACTCCTTTTAAAAAATTTTATCACACTGCAAACAATAATGTCAAGCTGACTATAAATGTGGCTGAAAGTGAATAATGACAAGGGTTTAAATAAAATTCATAAAAATTTATTCACGGCATATTGATTTATGTTAAAAATAGCTGTATAATCAAAGCAACAGATTAATTTTATAATTGAAAGGACGGACATATATGAACAGATTTGTACTTAACGAAACCTCATATCACGGTGCTGGTGCTATAAATGCAATTCCTGATGAGGTAAAGGCAAGAGGCTTTAAAAAGGTATTTGTTGCTTCTGACCCTGACCTTATAAAATTTGAGGTTACTAAAAAGGTTACAGATATACTTGATAATGCAAGCATAGAATATGAGATTCTCTCTGATATAAAGCCAAATCCTACAATAGAAAATGTACAGGCTGGTGTAGAGGCTTATAAGCAGTGTGGTGCTGATTGTATAGTTGCTATTGGTGGTGGCTCATCTATGGATACAGCCAAAGCAATAGGAATTATAATAAATAACCCAGACTTTGCAGATGTTCGCTCTTTAGAGGGTGTGGCACCAACTAAAAACAAGTGCGTACCTATTATAGCAGTACCAACCACAGCAGGCACTGCAGCAGAGGTTACTATAAATTATGTAATTACAGATACAGAGAAAAACCGTAAAATGGTATGTGTAGATGTACACGATATACCAGTAGTAGCAGTTGTTGACCCTGATATGATGTCTACAATGCCAAAGGGACTTACAGCTGCCACAGGTATGGACGCACTTACACACGCTATTGAGGGCTACATAACAAAGGGAGCATGGGAGCTTTCTGATATGTTCCACCTGAAGGCTATTGAAATTATAGCTAAAACTCTACGTGGTGCTGTTGAGAATACACCAGAGGGCAGAGAGGGTATGGCTTTAGGACAGTACATAGCCGGAATGGGCTTTTCAAATGTAGGCTTAGGTATAGTGCATTCAATGGCACATCCATTAGGTGCATTATATGATACACCACACGGTGTAGCTAACGCTATAATTCTGCCAACAGTTATGGAATATAACGCACCTGAAACAGGTGATAAATATAAATATATTGCACAGGCTATGGGTGTAGCAGGTACAGAAAATATGACACAGGAAGAATATCGCAAAGCTGCTATTGACGCAGTAAAGCGATTGTCAGCCGATGTAGGTATTCCTGCTGATTTAAAGGAAATTGTAAAGCCAGAGGATATACCATTCCTTGCACAGTCAGCCTATGACGATGCTTGCCGTCCTGGTAATCCTAGAGATACAAGCGTAGAAGAAATTACAGAGCTTTACAAAAGCCTTATGTAAGCATTTTTAACCCTCCTTGATATAATAACAAAAGAAGCTCCGACCGTTTTTTGTAATTCGGTCGGAGCTTTCTGTTGCTGAACATTAGCTTTATACCAATAGTATGTTTAATTCTGAAAATAAGCAGTGATAATAACCACACCACCCTAAATAAGCATTATGCTTTTACAAATCTATGATACTGCTTTATAACACAATCACATAACTGCAAAGCCTACATAATATGGTAGTAAATAAATTTGTAAGGAGAAAGCTATGTCTGATTATTCTGAAATTAAGCAACCCGAGGATTGTGCAAAGGAAACAGTGTGTATTGACGCATTTCGTGTGTACGACAGCTGTGGAGATAAAAACTGCCTTGAGGATTTGCCAGTATACTTTACTGAGCAATCACAAATTATCATCAATAAAGCAAATAGTGTAAGAATAAGAGATGTAGAGGTTATAACTGTATGTATAGACCTTGAGCCTGTTCCATTTCACAGAGGCTTTTACAGCGTAGATATGACATACTTTTTTGAGGTAGAGCTAGATGTATTTATGGCTCCTGCTGCAATGCCAATGTGTGTGAAGGGACTATCTGTATTCAATAAAAAGGTTGTTCTTTACGGAAGTGAAGGTAATGTAAAAATATTCAGCTCAGATTACGTATTAAGTGACCCAGATATGCAAAACCCTCCTAGTAAAAATCTGCCAAAGGCTACAGTACAGGTTGCAAAGCCAATAGGACTAAGTGCCCGAGTTGCCCCACCAGATTGTAAATGCTCACCTTGTTGCAGAATACCAAAATGCATACACAATCGCTTTGGTGGAGATTTCTGCTCAGAGGTAGATAAAAATGTACTTGTAACCATAGGTATATTCACAATAGTTCAGATAGAACGCAATGTTCAAATGCTTGTGCCTACCTACGACTTCTGTATTCCTAATAAAGAGTGTGTTACAAGCTCTGATGACCCTTGCGAAATGTTTGAACGCATAGAATTCCCAACAGACGAATTTTTCCCACCTAAGGTAACCGACCTCAAAGAGGGCTGTGACCATTGTGGAAACCATTGATTAAAGCTAACCCCTAATGATATAATTCACAGGCTTAACAATATAAAAAGGCAATGTGCTTGGCTTTTCAGCCTTCACATTGCCTTTGCTTTATTCCTCTTCTATTTCTTGCAACATATTTATAAATTTTGCTTGTTAGGGTGTTTAGCTTTTAAATATTCTCTGGCATTATAACATATTCAGCAAAGTCAACACTGAAAGAAATAAAAATATATAGTTAGTTTTCTATTATCTAGAATTTTAGGTTATAGCCACAGGGCAACCGCACGAAAAGAAAATCAAATTTTATTAAAAATGACTTCGAGAAGGAACTCATCGTCAAAAGAACAACGAAATCTCTTAGCTTTCATACTCAATTTAGGAGTTTTTAAAGCCTTATAAAAATTTGTGGCAATATGACGAATAACAGCAAAATTTTCACCGCTGTTATCCACCCTCATTCTACACCTGTCTTCGTTAAAATTCATATCAAGACACCAATGTAAGGAATTTTCTATACCCCAGTGTGTTCTTACCGCTTGTGCAAAAGTCTTAACATCTATAATTGATGAAATAAAATATCTGTTTTCTACACTTTCGATACCATTTATTATACGAATACTACGAACCATACCAACAGCATTAAGATTTGACCATTCATCTTTATTTTCAATCCATTCTATATCCGATGTAAGATAGTAATATCTCTTTTCTATTCTTCCGTGATTTTTACAACTTGTACAAGTGTTTTCTAATGGAAAAAATTCAGGTTCTTTAATTGCATTTTCAAAATATTGTTTTACATCTTCGTGTAAATTTCCTTGATTTCCTTTTAAACAAATAACATAGTCACACTGCTTTTCTGTTATTTTATTTACTGTTTTCTTTTGACAACTCATAGCATCACTGGTTATTATACAACCTTTTAACTCTAGAAGCTCTAATAGTTCTGGAACAGCAACTATTTCATTACTTTTTTCATTTACGCGAATTTGTCCTAACACCATATTTGCTTTATCTGACCACGCACTTACCATATGAATTACACTGTTATCATTATTTCTGCTTCCTCGTAATGTTTTTCTGTCTATTGATACAATTTCTCCATCAGTTATTGTATGCACAGACTGTACCCAGTTGATGAAACATTTTTCCAGTTCTTTTGGCTTTATAATTGCAAATATTCGTGCAAATGTATCGTCAGTTGGTATCCCATTTTTTAACTCTAACCCTATTTTTTCTCTAAACCATTCTTCTTTTGCCTTACAATACATTGCAATTTCGTTCCAGTGTTCTGCTCCTGCTATTACTGCTATAATGGTTATTATGATTGTTTCCAGCATATTGTATTTTATTTTTCCTTGCTGTCTGCTATCTTCTATTGTTTCAAAATATTTCTTCATCATGATAAAACACCTCTTTAGAGTATTTTATCATACTTTTTATTTTTTCGTGCGGTTGCCCTGGTTATAGCCAGAGCACTTGTTGAAAAAAAGGTCGCTTTTTGTTATAATTAAAATATATATTTTAATTAAAAAGGAGAGATATAATGAGTCAAAAAAGTACAAGCAAGCAGATGTCTGTAAATCTTATTGCCTCTATAATCTCTTTTGCAGTGAATGTGGGTATAAACTTTTTTCTTACACCATTTCTTGTAAAAGAGCTTGGCACAGAGGCTTATGGCTTTATAGGACTAGCGAATAACTTTGTGCAATATGCAACTGTTATTACTGCTGCATTAAACTCAATTTCGGGAAGATTTATTTCTATTGAGTACCACAAGGGCAACATAGAAAAGGCTTCAAAGTTTTTCAGCTCGGTATTTGTAGCTAATCTGTTTTTAGCTGCTGTTATGCTTACAGCGTCGGCAATTTTAACTGGCTGTATCGAGTTCTTCTTAGATGTTCCTGCCGATATTCTTACAAGCGTAAAAATCACCTTTGCGTTAACCTTCCTTACATATGTTATCAGTGTTGTTACTGCTATTTTTACCACTGCGGCATTTGTTAAAAACCGTTTAGACATCAACTCTATAAGAGATATAATCTCAAATCTTATCAAAATATCTCTTGTTGTAATACTGTTTGCGTTCTTGCCTGCAAAGCTTTATTTCCTTGCACTTTCAACGCTGGCAAGCAGTGTTTTTCTATTACTTGCAAATATTACCGTTAAAAGAAAAATTCTACCAGAGGTAAAGGTAAAGCTTACTAATTTCAGCTTTGGTCTTGTAAAAACAATTCTGTTATCTGGTGTATGGCTTTCATTCTCTCAGCTTTGTAATGTGCTTATGACAGGCTTGGATTTGCTTATATGTAATATTGCAATCTCATCAACAGTAATGGGTATTCTGTCAATATCAAAAACAGTTCCTGCCTGTATTGGTAACCTTATTACAATGCTAGGAAACGTATTTACTCCACACTATACAATAATGTATGCTAAAAACGATATTGATGGTCTTATAAAAGAGGTAAAGGCTACATCAAGAATAGTAAGCTTTATAATGACAGTTCCACTTGCAGGCTTTATAGTTTTTGGCAGACAGTTTTACACACTTTGGCAACCAACAAAAACTCCTGATGAAATCGTAATGATTCAGATTTTGTCTGTGCTTACCTGTGCAATGTTTCTTTTCTCTTGCCATACACAATGCCTGATGATGCTTTACACTGTATGCAACAAGCTGAAGCTACCTGTTTTTGTGAATTTTGGTATTGGAATTGCAAGCACACTTACTGTTATACTTGTGCTTAAGTTCGGAAATTTAGGCGACAATGGTGTTTATGTTGTAGCAGGTGTAAGCTCGTTGCTTATGAGTATAAGAGCACTTACATTTATGCCAGTATATTCTGCTAAGATTCTGGGTAGAAAATGGACTACATTCTACGATACAATAATAAAGGGCTGTTGTGCATTTGCTGTAACTGCTATATTGTTTGTAGTTGTATCAAAATTTATTGCTATCAACTCATGGCTAAGTCTTATTGCTGTTTGTGTAGGCTTTGGACTTGTTGGCTATTTAATTTGTGTTCCTGTGTTCTTCTCAAGAAGCGAAATTAAAAAGTATACAAAGAAATTTTTGAAAAGATAAGGTAATTTATTATGGAGTTATTTTCAGATAAAGGAAAGTGCTGTGGCTGTACAGCCTGTGCAAGTGTTTGTCCTAAAAATGCAATTGTAATGAAAAACGATGCCTCAGGCTTTGTGTATCCTGAGATAAATCAAGAGCTTTGTGTTGAATGTGGTATGTGTAAAAGGGTATGTGCCTTTAGCACAGAGCTGATTGACAGCGTAAGCGATAAAGCACCAAGGGTTTATGCTGTAGTTAATAAGGATACAGCTGTATATAAAAAATCCTCATCGGGTGGATTTTTTACAGCATTAGCAAATGAGGCTATTAATCAGAATGGCGTTGTTTATGGTGCTGTTTTTGACAAAGATTTTAAGGTTAAGCATATAAGAGGAACAAAGCAGGCTGACATAGAGGCTATGCGTGGCTCTAAATATGTACAAAGTAATCTTGACGGTGTGTTTGAGTCTGTAAAGAATGATTTAAAGGCTTCAAAGCTGGTAATGTTTGTAGGCACAGGCTGTCAGGTTGGTGGCTTGAAAAAATATTTAAATAAAGACTATGATAATCTTGTTACTGTTGATATAGTTTGCCACGGTGTGCCATCACAGAAGCTTTTTGATGATTACAAGGAAACCCTTGAGAAGAAATACAAAGCAAAAGTAAAGAGCTTTTCATTCAGAGCCAAAAAGCTTAAGGGACAGATTCAGGATATAGAGGCTGTGTTTGACAACGGAAAGGTTTACAGCGAATATCCGGATATTGACGCATATCGTAATATGTTTGCAAAAAGCTTTACACTTCGTCCATCATGCTTTGAGTGTCCTTATGCAACAGGAAAAAGAGTTGGCGATATTACAATAGGCGATTTTTGGGGAATAGAAAAGGCTTTGCCAGATTTCAAGAAGGAGCTAGGCAATTCGCTTGCAATTATTTCAACCGAGCGTGGCGAAAGGCTATTTAATTCTGTAAAGGAACAGCTTGAGGTCAGAGAGTCAGAGCTACAAAGGGCTCTTCAGCCAAGCCTTAAAAGCCCTGCTAAAAAGCCAGCAAATTATAACGAGGTTATTTCTGATTTTGAGAAAAATGGCTATGAGTACATCAGTAAAAAGTACAGCATAGTACCACTAACCCAAAGGGTTAAAAGAAAAATAAAGAAAGCCCTTAACCGTTAATAGCTAAGGCTTTTGACAATATAATTTGAATAAAAAATAACAGGGAGTGAATTACACAAGTAATTTACTCCCTGTTGTCTTTATTGTAATGTTTAGTAAATTTATTATTGCAATTAAGTAATTTTTTCTTTTACTGATTAACCATATCCTTGATTAAGGCAAAATACTTTTCGTCCTCACCGTCAAATATGTCTTCGCCCTCCCACATAAAGGCTCTTAAAAGATATTCTTTAGCTTGCTCAAAATTGCCAAGCTCATAGTAACATTCTCCAAGTCTAAGCAAAATAAAAGGATTTGTGTTTCCGTCTGGACATTTTAACGACTCTAAGAAATTGTTTAAAGCGTCAGTGTATTGGTCTAGCATATAAAAAGAGTCACCTATTGCAACATAAACCCAAGTACTAGCTTCCCAGTCGTATTTAGGCTCTGGAATAAGCTTTAGTGCTGATTCGTACTTTTTTATGGCTTTTTCATACTTCTCTTTTTCGCAATATTCGTCGCCAGCCTCACATAAAGAGGTTATTTTAGAATATAATTTATCACTTAGTTCCATTTTTAAGCTCCTTAATAATTTTTAGTTCTAATTTTCGCATAATAAATTCAGCTTAATATAATTAGCTGTTGCTATTTTAGTAATTATTAAACCTAATAATCAATCACCGATAGATATCAGATTTTTTTCTTGACGAATTGCCGATAATGATAATTCAACTAGATTTCTCATTGCTTCTTCAGGATTACCGTCATCATCCTCATCATAATCAAAATTTTTTAACAATGAAGAATTTAACAGGTAGGTAGCGATATCTATAATTTGTTGTATATCCTTTAAAGTAATTATAGTATCGTCGTATGGATCTATTTCATAAAGCACATTATCTTTAAAAGGGATTTTGTCCTTTAAGGAATATATATAGTTACTCAAATTATCACTAACCCACACATCACAATCGTCGTTATAGTCGTCAAGGTTTACTTTTTCTTCGTTCAATGACTTGCTTATATGAAAATTCATACTAAAGCTCCTTTTATTGGTTTGTATTTTAATTAATTGTAAAATTAAATTCTCTTATCAATTCACCTACAAGCATTGCTTCACCTATTGATTTTTATCTATTACTATAAAAATTTCTGTCTTTGGTAATCAAAATATCATCTAATAATTGTTGAATTGAATTATAAATAGTCAAAATTCCAATACTTTTATCTTCTAATACTCTGTCGCTACTCCAATAAACAATTTCTACCTTTTCGTTATTAAAGTGTAGGCATAAATAGTCGTCATCTAATATTGCAAGGGGAAGATAATCATAATCAAACAAATCTTGTTGCTCTGAATAATGTTTAATTAATTCATTACTTTCTATAACATCAAATTCTTCCTCTATATCATCAATTTTAATAGTAAAGCTTTTATGCTTAGTTATAATGTCGAGAATTTCTTGAGGGATTTTTTGTTTATGATTTGCTCAATACTAAGCATAAGCAATCACCTCTGTATAATGAGTTTTTATACTGTACTGTGATTTAATAGCTGTTATACTATGTTAAATCAATTAAATTAAACATCTGCACTATCCAGAAAATCAGCACATAGGTCGTGCATTTCGATATGCTCGTTTAAAATGCTTCCCGTTTTTGTGTTTACAAGATTACATTTAATTGTGTCAGCTCTATATCCGTCCAGCAATTCCATAATCCTATAAATAGCCTCATAGGTTACATCCTTTAGCATATCCTCTGTTTTTTCGTAGTTGTCTTTCTTGCTTAGGGCTAGATTAACAGCAACATCCTGAATAGCCTTAATTTCGTTAAAAAAGTTTTTTGTTCCTCTGCCATATAAATTCTCCTAGCAGTAATAAAAGAAAATATCTTGTATTAAAGCAATATCGTTGCTTTTGTATGGGATTATTTTTTCTTTATCTATTTCAGCCAATACATATTTTACACTATCTGTATCCTGTTTTAGTAGCTTAATAAGCTCTACCTTTTGTGGAGCATATTTATTTACTAAATACGTCATATTGCTGATTAATTCTTCCTTTTTCATAGGTTACCTCCCAGCTATCTACCTAGTTAACAGGCTGAATAAAAATCATTTCATCATCTTCGATAATTTTCTTCAACTTAAAAATCTGCACCTTGCTTAAAGGTGGTACAAACTCAATACTTCCCTTTGTAAATTTACCCTGCATAATACCTGAATACAGCTTTTCGACAAAGCTTAGCCATTCTGCATCGTCTGCAAAGTCACATTCGTCTTTATTTTCTAAATAATCTAAGCCCTCGGCAAGATAAAACATTTCAAGTGCTGTGCTTAATTCGCAGTATGTATTTTCCATTATCGCCTTAGGAATTTCCAAGCCGTCATCCCAATTATAGTCTAGCAGAATTAAATGAAGTAGCTCTGAATCGCTGACTGTATTTAATTTTTCTGTTAATTCTGAAATTGAGTCGTAATCTAAAAATTCTTCTGCTATTATTTTCTTGCTTTCATCTATCATAATAAACCTCCTGAAATTATATTCAATCTGTAAAATCCTCTATAATTTCCAGAATTTCTTCGTTGTCAGAATTTCTATTAATATTAATAATATCCATTTTTAACTCTGGAAGTGTAGCCTCAATAAGCTCTAATAATCGTCTGTATTCCCATTCATCGGAGTAATCAATACATTCCTTAGTAATATCTAAAAAGTATTTTTTAAGCCATTCTTTATTGATTTTTTGCAGGTTGTTTCTACCCAATTCTATGACAGCTATGTTTTGACCTAAGCAGGCATTTTCTATTAATAGCCTTACTACCTTTTTAGCAATGTCGATAGGATATTTATCAACCTTTTCAATATCATTATAAGGGAATCCAATAGCCTTTTCCAGATTTTCTATCAGCATAGCTTCGTATGGATTGCGTATTTTTTCGTGATTTGTCATTTTTTCTCCTATTCGTATAGTTCGTCTAGAAGCTCCTCTATATCTTCATATTTGTTTTTTGAAAGCTTGTTTATAAAGCGTGTAAAGGATTTTTCTATTTTGTATGCACATTTAACTATGTTTTTGTAATTAAATTCTGGTGTATTGTCATCGTCTTCATCTAGCTCGTCTGGATACTCGACAAGCTCAACAGCTCCTAAATCATCATTATAACTGCAAAAATCATACGAGAACAACAATACTGACGGATCACCCTTACGCATATCGTTTTTGTCTATACAAACAACATTGCCACCAACTGTAACAGCAAAAACAAAAATGTTGTGATTAGCTAAATATATTCCAGGCTCTCCTGCTGTGTTTTCTTCAATCATTCTTTCAATATCACATAATGATAAATAACAATCAAGCATAGGCATTTCATATGGTTGACAGTTCTTATAAAAGCTGATTACCTCTGTAGGCTCTTCACCTATTAAATTTATCAGGCTATTTAGCTGTTCTTCAGTTGCCTTAACAAAAAGCTTTTGCTCTGTATACTCAATATTCAGGCTTTTTCTGAAGTTCTTTTCGATAGTATTATAGTTCATTAATATGTAGCCTCCGTTTAATGATTGGTATTAGTCACTATATTTAGTATACTTATTTATTCTGGTGCTTTCAAGTATATTTGTTATATTATAGAATTATTTATATGTTAATTTCAGAGAATTTTTTAAAGATGTTTTTGCTTAGTTATGTGTTATTTTGATAAAGCTATTATGAATAATTATCGTTATTGGCGATTAAAATTAAAAGCTATGTTGACGAATAATATACAAAATGTTAAAATATTGTTTAAAGGTTAACATATTAAATAAATTCAATTGGTTGACCTTCTGAAATTTTAATAAAGGGGACAAGAAAAAATGAAAAAGGTACTATCATTTATTATTGCTATCTGTATGATTATAATTTCAGTACCGATAAGTGCTTCGGCTACAGGAGTTTGTACAACATATAGTGGTGATAATGTGGAGGATCAGAATTACTCAGCGTGGACATCGCCTGCAAAATCATATCTTTCTGAATGTAGCGATGGCAGACTAATGAGAATTCAGGCTGGAAACAGCATAGATGGTATCTTAATTGAGTATTACGATACATCATATAAGCTTTTAAGCAGTAAGCTGTTACCAGATGAGCTACCAATTTTTGGTGGATTTTACGAGTCAGACTCTAACTATTTTTTGGTTACAGGACAGCTAAACAGAGAGGAGCTTAGCACCACAGAGGTTTATCGTCTTACAAAATACGATAAAAGCTGGAACAGAATTTCTTCTGTAGGCGTTAATAACGCTAATACAACTGTTCCTTTTGATGCAGGTACTGCAAGAATGGTTATGTGTGGCAATGTGATGATTATATATACATCACACGAAATGTATAAAGCCTTTGATGGCTACAATCATCAGGCTAATGTAATAATCAGCGTTGATACATCTGCAATGAAGCTTATAAAATGTCAGGCTGGTGTTTCAAATACCTCAAGAGGCTATGTAAGCCATTCCTTTAACCAGTTTATACAGCTAGAGGGCAATAATATAGTTACAGTAGACCATGGCGACGCTTACCCACGCTCTATTGTGCTTATTAAGCACGGTACAGATGCATCAACAGGTAGCTTTGGAAGCAACTGCACAGTTAAAAGTGTTCTGACCTTCCCAGGTAGTGCAGGTGACAACTACACAGGAGCATCTGTTGGTGGCTTTGAAATTTCAAGCTCATCATATCTGATTGCAGGTAACACAGTGGCACATGACGCTAATTACAGATATAATAAAACAAGAAATATATTTGTTGCTTCAGTAACTGGCTCAAAAACAAGAATAAACCAGATAACTAACTATGCTGAGGGTGAAAAAACAGCCTCTACACCACATTTTGTTAAAATTGGAACAGACAGATATATGCTTTTGTGGTCAAGAGATAATGTTGTTTACTATACAACCATTGACGCATGGGGAAATAAAACAAGCTCTGTTTACTCTATGAGTGGTAATTTATCAGACTGTGCACCAATAGTAGTAAACAATAAGCTTGTATGGTATGTGTGGAATAACTCAAAAAATACCTTCTATGAAATTAATCTTAAATCTATTTCGAATAATAATGCAGTAACTGTTGAATCAGGACACAAATTTGAGCTTGAAAGCACAGGCAACGGAACTGCAACTGTAAGATGTTCAAATTGTGGAGAAGCTAATACCCTTGCAGTGCCAACCAGTATGAGATTATGGTGGCAAACAAGCAGTAATACAGATGGATATTATTATTCATATATTAAGGGTGACTTGCTGTCTGGTGAAGCTCTGAATTTTATGTTAGAATACTCACCAACCTCCTCTAACGAAAATGGTGAATTTGAGGTTATTGTTTCAGATAATTCTATACTACACTATGAGCCAGAATATGCATATTCTGGAACCTGTTTAGGAAAGCTTAATCTTTTAAAGGCTGGTAAGGCTACAGTTACATTTAAGCACAAATACAACCCATCACTTACAGCTACATATAATATTACTGTAAAATCTGGCTTTGATATTACAGCTGTTTCTTTGGATAAGTCATCTCTTGAGCTTACAGTAGGAGATAGATATACTCTGCAACCAATAATTGAACCTGCAAATGCAATTGCATTATATAACTGGAGTAGCTCAGATACATCAGTTGCTACTGTTGACAGTAATGGTGCAGTTGTAGCCAAAAAAGCAGGTACAGCAGTTATAACACTTACCCTGCATAACAATTTAAAGGCTACCTGTACGGTAACAGTAAAAAGTGACAGCATAGCTGGCGATGTAACTGGTAATGGCAGAGTTGACCTTACAGATGTTATTTTTGTTTTAAAGCATTGTGTAGGTATATCTGAATTAACTGCAGAGAAAATAACTCGTGGAGATATAAATCACTCTGGTAATATAACTGTTGTAGATGCGTTATTAATTCAAAAGCAAATACTAGATATGCCTTGATACTGACAAATAATAGTCTGTTAAGGGCTTTATAAAAATAACTGCACATTTTGAGAGATGTCTTCAAAATGTGCAGTTATATTATTTTAAAACATTTTATGTATTTCGTTTGTAGTGTATCCACAGTTTATATGTAGTCTTATGTCGTCATACATCTCCATATAAAGAGGTATAAATTCATCTAATGTACTATCATTAAATTGAAAAACAAATGATATAAGATTAATAACATCATCTATATCTCGTCCATAAACATTTGCAGAGCCATAAATATCCTCTACAATCCCATCTGCAATTTCTTTTGTCAGCGAGGGCTGATTTCTGAAAAATGCACGCAGACTTATAAAGGACAATGTTTTTTCGTGGTAAAATTCATCCTCATATTTTAAAAGCTTTGCTTTTTCTGGAACATAATAGGACTTACCACGCTGACCTTTCTTTACGTTATAGTAGTATGACATATCATCATCCATAATGAAATATTCAGCAATCAAATCACGCTCTAACGCAGGAACCTCGTCTATATCCTCATAAAATTCATCCTCACCGATAAAATCATAATGCTTATGCTCAAGGTCAATTTCTTCGATAAAGCTCAAAAATTCTTCTTCGGTTATTGGTTCATTTTGTGAATTATAAATTGATAATAATTTTGATAGCTTTATAATTCCATATAGGTTACAGGCTGAGTCACAATATCTTTCTAATAGCTTTTTTGTTTCGTCATTTAATAGTGCCATAATAATCTTCCCCTTTATTTTCTGTTGTTAAAACGCACTGCAATTCAAAATTACAGTGCGTTTAAGCTTTGTGCTTTATTTTACAATTTTAAGTGAAATATCAAAGGCTTTAACAGAGTGGGTTAATGCACCAATTGATATTATGTCTACTCCACTTTCGGCTACAGCACGTATTGTATCGCTTGTAATGCCACCAGAAGCCTCTAGTAGTGCTCTTCCATCTGTTATTTTTACAGCCTCAGCCATAAGCTCTGGGCTCATATTGTCAAGCATAATAACATCTACATTAGCCTCAATAGCCTCTTTAAGCTCGTCAAGGTTTCTTACCTCAACCTCAATTTTTGTCATATGACCAAGCTTTGATTTTAGCTTAGCTACTGCATTTGTAATGCCACCACCTGCGTCAATGTGGTTATCCTTAAGCATAGCTGCGTCAGAAAGATTGTAACGGTGGTTTCTGCCTCCACCAACTGTTACAGCATATTTCTGAATTGGTCGCATACCAGGCAGAGTTTTTCTTGTGTCTGCAATAGAAGCGTTTGTGCCCTTTACAAGCTCTACACAGCGAGCTGTTTCGGTTGCAATGCCACTAAGGTGCTGTAAAAGGTTAAGTGCAGTACGCTCTGCCTTTAGCAGTGTGCGTGTTTTACAGCTAACTGTTGCTATAATATCGCCCTCGTTTACTCTTTCACCGTCCTGTATAAATACCTCGTATTTAAAGTCAGGCTGTAAAAGCTCGAAAACTCTTAGTGCAATATCAATACCACATAGCACACCACTAGCCTTTGCTAAAAATTTAGCCTCGCCCTCCTGATCAGCAGGGATAAGGTAGTCGGTGGTTGTGTCAAGATAATTTATATCCTCTAATAAAGCTGTTTTTATAAGATTGTCTATGTATATTTGATTAACCATATCAGTAATCCTCCTGTTGCTTACGAGTTACCTCAAGCATAATTTCCTGTGCAACCGAGGCAAGGCTCTTTGCCTCTATATAGTCGCTTGTAAGCTTATAGTCTGTGTTTTCTAAGTCTGTAAGAATTTCGTCAAAACGCTTGAAGCTTTCTTCAAACTTTTCTGGCTTTTTAATAACAAAGTAAGCGTCCTGCAAAGCGTTTCTTATTTCTGTGCGTATACCCTTAGGTAGCTCTACACTACCCATACTATATTCTGGTAAATCACCTGTAACAGTGCCCTGATTACCAGCCTCAATATCCTTAATAATATCAAGTGAGGCTCTTCTGCCGAATACAAGTGCCTCTAGCAGACTATTACTTGCAAGTCTGTTTGCACCGTGTACGCCAGTGTGCGAGCATTCGCCCACAGCATATAGTCTGTCTACTGTTGTTTTACCATTAAGGTCAACATCTATTCCACCCATAAGGTAATGCTGACAAGGGTAAACAGGGATTCTCTCCTTTGTTATGTCAATTCCCTCGGCAAGACAGTTTTCGTATATCATAGGGAATCTCTCTTTTATAAATTCAGCACCCTTGTGTGTTATGTCAAGGTAGAATTTTGAGCTTTGTGTGCGTATTGACTCTCTTATAATTGTTTCGCTTACAACATCTCTAGGAGCAAGCTCTCCACGCTCGTCGTAGTTGTGTGCAAATCTCTCTCCGTAGCAGTTAAGCAGTATAGCACCCTCACCTCTTACAGCCTCACTTATCAGAAAACGCTCTCGGTTTTTTTCGGCTGCAAATGCAGTAGGGTGAAACTGTATTCTATCTAGGTGCATAATTTCTGCACCCAGCTTTCGTGCAAGTGCTATTCCGTCACCTGTTGCAATAGCACTGTTTGTGGTGTATTCATATACTCTGCCTATACCACCTGTTGCTAAAATACAGTAGCTACAGCTTGTAGTTGAAATTTCACCGTCTTTAAGCATACCTATGTAAAAGCCATTTTCAGCCTTATCAATAGAGAAAACCATAGTATTCTCTACAAGCTCTATATTTTTTCGTGCTTTTACTACCTCAATAAGCCTGTCAGTTACAGCCTTACCTGTAAAATCCTTGTGGTGTACAATTCTGTGTCTGCTGTGACCAGCCTCTAGGGTCATAAGCATATTGCCGTTTTCGTCAGAGTCAAAATCAACACCAAGCCTACGCAGATTAAGAACATCATCAGGACCCTCAGAAACAAGCACCTTTATTGATTCGGGGTTATTTTTATACTTGCCTGCAATAAATGTGTCCTCAGCGTGCAAATCAAAGGTGTCATTCTCTTTGTCTAGCACAGCAGCTATTCCACCCTGTGCCAACGAGCTGTTTGAAAGCTCTGCACTTTTTTTAGAAATAACAAGCACGTTGTATTTATTGTTGAATTGCAAAGCTGAATATAAGCCAGCAACACCCGAGCCTAAAATAACTATATCATAACTATCTTTCATTTTATTTACAACCTTTCAAAGGCACAATATAATGTGTGTATGTTAAAATATTTGTTACATTATATATTATCACAAACTTCTGTCAAATTAAATATATTTTCAAAATTTTTACATAGCTAACATAAAATAAATGCATTATCTGTAAAAAATAAGCAGTGTATAATTTATAATTATTTTACATTCGTGCAGTTGACATTTTACAACGAATTGATACAATTAAGTAAAACCTTGAAAAATGTAAAATTATGGTAATTTATGGTGTGCTGATAAATATAAATTAATTAGAAAAAATAATATTTATAAATATTGATAAACAGGAGATAAGTATGGAATTATTTGAAAACGAAAAAAAGCCTACAAGAGCATTGCTTGTATGTGTAGATACAGGAGATTACGACGCACAGGCGTCACTTGATGAGCTATGGGAGCTTGCAGAAAGTGCAGGTGCAGAGCCTGTTGCTACATTAACACAGAAAAAGGACAGACCCGAAACAGCCACATATGTTGGTAGTGGCAGACTTGCCGAGATTACAGAATTTTCAGCAAATAACGACATTGATTTGCTTATATTCGATTGCGAGCTTTCACCTACGCAGATAAGGAATATAGAAGAAGCAACAGACGTACGCACCATTGACAGAACAATGCTTATTCTTGATATTTTCGCACTAAGAGCACGCTCTAAGGAGGGTAAGCTACAGGTAGAGCTTGCACAGCTTAAATATATGCTACCAAGACTTACCGGTAAGGGTGTGGCTATGTCAAGGCTTGGTGGTGGTATTGGTACTCGTGGACCAGGTGAAACAAAGCTAGAAACAGATAAGCGACATATACGCAGAAAAATGGAAACCCTGAAGGAACAGCTTGCTGATGTAGAAATGCACCGAAATATGCTTAAAAGCAGACGTAAAAAGGACGGTGTAATTACAGCTGCAATAGTTGGCTATACAAACGCAGGTAAATCAACGCTTATGAATTACCTTACAGACGCAGGCGTGCTTGCTGAGGATAAGCTGTTTGCTACTCTTGACCCTACCTCAAGAGCATTAAAGCTACCAAATGGTGTTACTGTAATGCTTATAGATACAGTAGGACTTGTAAGAAGATTACCTCACCACCTTGTAGAGGCGTTTAAATCGACTCTTGAAGAGGCAGCTACTGCTGATATTATCCTTAATGTTTGCGACGCTTCATCTGATGAAGCATATCTGCATTTACAGGTTACAAGAGAGCTTTTACAGGATTTAGGCTGTGGTGATACACCTGTTATTCCTGTGCTTAACAAATGGGATAAGGTTGACGAGCTGAATACTGTTGTGCCGTCTGTAAGTCAGTCGGTAAGAATAAGTGCTAAACACGGAACAGGAATTGATAAGCTTTTAAAGGCTGTTGAGGATAACCTACCTGTAAAAATTAAAAGGGTAAAGCTGTTAATTCCATTTGATAAGGGTGGCTTAGTAGCAGATATACGCAATAAGGCTACATTAGTAAGTGAGGATTATGTAGCAGAGGGCATAAGCGTAGAGGCTTTGCTAGACCCTGAATTATATAACAAGCTAAGTGCATATATATGTGAATAAGCTATGTATTAAGAAATTGCATAATGATAGTAATAATGGTATAATTAAATGATATAGTTAGTATTAAAAATTTGGGTTTGTCGGAGTGACAAATTCCAATTTGATAAGGGAGTATAGTTTTATGAAGAAGTTTATAGCATTGATTTTGGCATTGTCTTGCGTGTTTGGTTTGACTGCTTGTGGTGGTAACGTTAATAATGTGAAAATCACGGACTATTCATCTGAAATTTATTCTGATGATGAAATTGAAAGTGCGATTGATGTAACCTTCGATTATTTTAAAAAGAATTTTGAGGGTTGTACACTTACAGAAATAGCATATTTGGGCGATGATAAACTTGACGATTATCAGGAGTTTGCAGAAAGAAATAATGCAGATGATGTAATTGTGTTTGTATCTACCTTTGAAGCAGGTGCTTCTGGTGGTGATGGTTCCCTAAACCCAAATAGCACTTATACAAACTGGAATTGGATTTTAGTTAGAACTGATGGAGAAAATTGGAAGCATGTTGACCACGGATATTAACAAACCCCAATTTATAGAAAGGAGCTTTGACAAATGGATGTAAAGGTTGGAGATATACTTGAAATGAAGAAGCCACACCCTTGTTCAAGTAAAAGCTTTGTTGTTTTGCGTGTGGGTATGGATTTTAAAATTAAGTGTCAGGGCTGTGGCAGAGAGGTTATGGTGCCAAGAGTTAAAATTGAAAAGAACATAAAAAAGATAACCAGAGCCGAGTAGCTAAGTTTAAATAGGGATTAGTAATAAAAGAATTATTTAAATAATTACTACACAGCAAGGAGAATTTTTATGTTTGAAAATAAATTGGATATTTTTGAAAAGAGATATAACGAGCTTAATAATAAGCTATATGACCCAACAGTAGCAGCAGATCCAGAGCAATACCAGAAAATTATGAAGGAATTTAAGGACATTGAGCCTATTGTTGAGGAATATAAGGTGTATAAGCAGGCTAAAAGCACTATTGAGGAGTCGCTGGAGCTTTTAAACGACAGCGACACCGACAAAGAAATGAAGGAGCTTGCAGAGGAGGAGCTTGCACAGGCAAGAGCTACAATGGCTGAAAGTCAGCAGAATATTAAAATTCTGCTACTGCCAAAGGACCCTAACGACGACAGAAATGTAATTGTAGAAATTCGTGGTGGTGCAGGTGGAGAAGAGGCTGCACTATTCTGTGCAGTGCTTTATAGAATGTACTCTATGTATGCCGAAAAGCGTGGCTTTAAAACCGAGCTTTTAAATGCTAACGAAACCGATATTGGTGGCTTTAAGGAAGTAAGCTTTATGGTAAACGGACAGGGAGCGTACTCAAGATTAAAGTTTGAAAGTGGTGTTCACAGAGTACAGCGTGTGCCAGAAACCGAAACACAGGGCAGAATACATACCTCTACTGTTACGGTTGCAGTTTTGCCAGAGGCAGAGGATGTAGAGCTGGAGATTAACCCTGCTGATTTGCAGATTGATACCTTCAGAAGTAGTGGTGCTGGTGGACAGCATATCAATAAAACAGAATCTGCAATCAGAATTACCCACCTGCCAACAGGCACTGTTGTAGAATGTCAGGACGAAAGAAGCCAGTACAAAAATAAGGATAAGGCTATGAAGGTGCTTAAATCCCGTTTGCTACAGGCTAAAAGAGATGAACAGGCTCAGGCAGTGGCACAGGAGCGTAAGTCACAGGTTGGTACAGGCGATAGAAGTGAGCGTATAAGAACCTATAACTACCCTCAAAGCAGAGTAACCGACCACCGTATAGGACTTACACTTTATAAGCTTGATGAGGTGGTAAATGGTAGCCTTGACGAGGTTATAGATCCACTTATTACAGCATATCGTGCTGAACAGCTACAGGAAGGACTTGAAAAATAATGAATACACAGGTATTACAGCCTGATGAAAAATCACTTGCATTAGCAGGTGAGCTACTAAAAAATGGTGAGCTTGTAGGTATACCTACCGAAACAGTTTATGGCTTGGCTGCAAATGCTTTAAATGGTAAGGCTGTTAAAAGCATTTTTAAGGCTAAGGGCAGACCAATGGATAACCCACTTATTGTGCATATAGCAGATATTTCTCAGGTGGAGGATTTAGTAAGCTCTTTTCCAGAAAAGGCAAGGGCTCTTGCAAAGGCTTTTTGGCCAGGAGCCTTGACAATTATTATGCCTTGCTCACAAAATGTACCAGCTGAGGTTACAGCTGGCTTAAATACAGTTGCTGTGCGTTTTCCGTCACATAAAACAGCCCTTGAAATTATAAAAAGTGCTGGTGTGCCACTTGCAGCACCATCTGCAAATTTATCGGGCAGTCCAAGCCCTACCACTGCACAGCACGTTTATAACGATTTAAATGGTAGAATACCTCTTATTATAGATGGTGGAGAAAGCAATGTGGGCTTAGAGTCTACTGTTATTACAGTTGCAACAGAAACCCCTACACTGCTTCGCCCAGGTGGAATTACCGTTGAACAGCTTGAGGGGGTAATAGGGAAAATCAACATAGACAAGGGTGTTACACAAATGCTTGATATAAACGCTGTGGTTGCAAGCCCAGGTATGAAATACAAGCATTATTCACCAAAGGCACATATTGTTATATTAAAAGGTAGCACAGCTGAATATATTAATTATATAAATACTAATAAAGACAGTACCACAGGTGCACTATGCTATAATAGTGATGTAAATGCGTTAGATGTTCCGTATGTATCGCTTGGCGATGAGGACGACTATACAGCACAGGCACATAATCTGTTTACAGCACTGCGACAGCTTGACGAAATGGGCTTAAAAACAGTTTATGCCCGTTGCCCAAGTACCAACGGTGTTGGCTTGGCTGTATACAACAGGCTTATTCGTTCTGCTGGATTTGAGGTGGTTGAGCTTGCGTAATTTTAAAATTATAGGTGTTACAGGCCCTACAGGCTCGGGTAAATCTACAATTACAGCCTATTTAAAGGGTAAGGGCTGTTATATTATAGATGCCGACAGATTAGGCAGGCAGGCTTTACAGAAGGGTAGCGATTGCCTTGTGCAGACCTGCGTGGCTTTTGGTGATGATATATTAAATGCTGACGGTACTCTTAATCGTCAGCTACTTGCAAAGAAAGCCTTCTCTACGCCTGACAATACCCAAAGGCTTAATAATATAACTCATCCGTGGATATGTATGCAGGTTATTAAAATTATTGACGATATAAGAAAATCAGCCAGTAATCCTGTAATTATGTTTGATGCAGCAGTTTTATTTGAAAGTAAAATGGATGTATTGTGTGATAGTGTTATTGCAGTAGTTGCACCCTTAGAAATTCGCAAAGAGCGTATTATGAAAAGAGATAATCTTACACCAGAAAATGCTGATATAAGAATAAATGCACAGAATAAAGACGAATTTTATATAAGTCGTGCAGACTATGTAATTGATGGTGGCTTGCCGTTAGAAGAAAAATATATGCGAGTAGATGAGATAATTGATAGTATAATTAGGGGGTGAGTAAAATTACCACAGCAAGAAGAAAAAGGGGAAGAAAAAAACAACAGCCCTATTATCTGGGTGGAGTAGTTGCACTTGGTATATTCGCTATAGTGGTTATTATTATTACTATAATAGTTATTATAGTATATGTTAATTCTACTAAGAATTTAGGTAGGGCACTACACCCTGTTGAATATGACGAATATGTTTACAAATATTCAGAGCAATACGAGGTTGAACCTAATCTGGTGTTTGCAGTAATAAAGGCTGAAAGTAATTTTGACCCTAATGCAGAGTCAAACGTAGGTGCCCTAGGACTTATGCAGATAATGCCAGAAACCTTTGAATGGCTACAAACCTATAAAAACGGTGAGGTAAATATGGATTATACCTATTTATACGAGCCAGAGGTTAATATAGAATACGGCTGTATATTTTTACAGTTTTTGTTGGATAGATACACAAGCGAAGAAACAGCAGTTGCTGCATATAATGCTGGCTTTGGAGCTGTTGATAATTGGCTTGTTGACGAGAATTATTCTACCGACGGAGAAACACTTTATGATATACCATACCCAGAAACTAAGGGCTATGTAAAAAAGGTAATGTTAGCAAAGAATTATTATGATAATAATGGAGAAATTAATATTGAAAGGAATTGAATAAAATGGAAACAAAAGAGAAATCAAAGGCTTCACAGCTAAAGGAAAAGCTGTTTGTAAAAAAACAGCTAGGAATAAAAAAGCTATCAGCAGATGAAATAGCAAAGGCAGACGATTTTTGTAAGGGCTATGTAGAATACCTTAACAATTCAAAAATAGAAAGAGAAGCAGTAGAAGCCTCTGTTGCAATAGCAGAGGCTAATGGCTTTACAAAGTACGACAGCACAAAGCAATACAAGGCTGGCGATAAGGTATATGTTGTAAACAGAAAGAAGAATATATTGCTTGCAGTGCTTGGTAAAAAGACAGTTGATGCTGGCGTGCGTTTTGCTATTGCACATATTGACTCACCAAGATTAGATTTGAAGCCAAACCCTCTTTACGAGGCTAACGACCTTGCTTTATTAAAAACACATTATTATGGTGGTATAAAAAAATACCAGTGGACAGCAATTCCACTGGCTTTGCATGGTACAGTTGCATTTAAAGATGGCTCTTGTATCAACGTAAAAATAGGAGAAGTAGAAACAGACCCTTGCTTCTGCGTAACAGACCTTTTACCTCACCTTGCACAGGAGCAAACCTCAAAGCCTATGAATAAGGTGTTTACAGGCGAGGATATGAATGTTTTAATAGGTAGCAGACCTTTCAGCAACGACGAGGAGTCTGAGCTTGTTAAGCTTAATATACTTAATATCCTGTTTGAGAAATACGGTATTTTAGAAGAGGATTTCCTTTCTGCTGAGCTTACACTTGTGCCTGCATTCAATGCAAAGGATATTGGCTTTGACAGAAGTATGATAGGTGCCTATGGTCACGACGACAAGGTTTGTGCTTACCCTGCACTTATGGCTGCAATAAATGCAGATAGCCCAGAATATACAGCTGTTACTCTTTTAGTAGATAAAGAAGAAACAGGTAGCGACGGTAACACAGGTATGAAGTCAACCTTTATGGAGAACTTTATCTGCGAGCTTGCAGACGCACAGGGCGTAAAGGCTTACACAGCATTTAATAACAGTAAGTGCCTTTCAGCTGACGTAAATGCAGCCTACGACCCAACCTATGCAAGTGCCTACGAGGCTAACAACAGCTCATATATCAATAATGGTGTAGTTATTACTAAATATACAGGCAGTGGTGGCAAGTATGGCACATCAGACGCTTCTGCCGAATATATGGCTGAAATTCGCAGTATGCTACAGCGTGAAAATGTTCTATGGCAAACTGGAGAGCTTGGCAAGGTAGACGGTGGTGGTGGTGGCACCATTGCAAAATATGTTGCTAATATGAATGTTGATGTAGTAGATTTAGGTGTGCCTGTGCTTTGTATGCACGCACCTATGGAGATTGTATCTAAGGTAGATGTATATATGGCTTACAGAGCATTCTGTGCATTTTTTGAATAATTAAAATATAATTTAAAGGATATACAGCTGAAAAAATTATGTATATCCTTTATTTGTTTTTTTTATGAGTAGAAGTAAGACGAATTTGGGTTTGTAGGTGTGAGCTAACGCTCACACCAGAGGCGAGATAGCTTAAAAGTTTTGATTAAACTTTTTCAAAAGTTTACAGGTCAAGGACAGCGTCCTTGCAGGTTTTAAGGACGGAGTCCTTAACGCATAATCGTCTTTTTAAAATGCCGTTTTTAACGGCATTTTAGGAATTAACGAGAAGTTAAAGGGCGTTGCCCTTTAAAATCCCATAAGGGCTTTGCCCTTAACCCACCACCCTTTAAAAAGGGTGGACCGAAACTTTACGTTTTTCTCTATCAGCGTTTGTGCGTTAGCTCGACAAACCCAAATTTGTCATCGTTATTTTAGCTCTTAAAATCTAGAAAAAACAAACACACAGAAAAGGTCGAGCAATAATGCCCGACCTTTTTATGTGTTGTCAATTAATATTAATCAATCCCCAAGAAGCTCAACCTTTACTGTAAACTCTTTGCCTTTAGCTTTATCCTTTTCGTCTATTCTGTAAATAGTAAGGGTAACAGTATCGCCTGGCTTGTGTGAATCAAGAACATTGAACAGGTCGTTAAAGGTAGTAGTAGGAGTACCATCTATTTTTGTGATTATATCGCCTACCTTTACGTCCTTGCCTGTAACGGAGCTTTCTTTATCGATAGAATCAACCTTTATGCCTGCTGGAGCGTCATAAAGCTTTGCTGTATAGTCTGAAAATTCTGTAACAGAAACACCAAGCTTTGCTCTGCCTGTTACATAGCCATTTTTAATAATTTCGTCTGCAACCTCTTTTATTGTAACGCTTGGTATAGCAAAGCCCATACCCTCAAACTGGGTATCAACTACCTTGATTGTATTAATACCAATTACCTGACCATTCATATTAGCCAAAGGGCCACCAGAATTACCAGGGTTAATGGCTGCGTCTGTTTGAATATATGTAACAGCACTACCACTTAAAACTCTGTCAATGGCTGAAACTATTCCCTTTGTAAGAGAATTTGAGTAGCTACTGCCACCAGGGCTTCCAATAGCAACTACGTCCTGACCAACGCTTATTTCGTCTGAATCAGCAAATGAGGCAACCTTCCAGTTGCTTACGTCCTCACATTTTAGCACAGCAAGGTCGGTGCGAGTATCACAGCCTACTATACCAGCAGGGTATACATCGCCTGATTTTGTTGTTATCCATGCGTTGCTTTCTGCGTTATCAAGTACAACATGACTGTTTGTTACTATATATCCATCTGCACTGATAATAATTCCAGTTCCCTCGCTTATAGGTGTTGAGGTTGAAGGCTCTTCGTCTTCGTTATAAACAGATATAGATACTACGCTTTCAGAAAGAACCTCGTACGCCTTTTCGGTTGAACCGTCCTTTGTATTGTTTTTATCCAGCTTTATTTCAGGGCCATTAGGATTTGCAAGTGCTCCTGTTGATGGCTTGCTGTCGCTATCCTTGTCTTTTTCTTCTGTTTTAAACGGATTTTCAAAGTCAAATAAATCCTTATTAGCTCCGTTTTTGTCTGTCAGATGTATTGTCCAGCCAATAAGCAAGCCTGTAAACAAGATAGTTAATGCTATAATTATTCCTACAAATACCTTTACCGGTGTAGACATTTTTTTCTTTTGCTTTTTAGGATTAATATTTATTGCATAATACCAGCCACCATTTATAAACTCTGGCTCAACGCCCTTTGGTAATGGTGTGCCTGGAATATAAGGGATATATTCTATATGTGGTATATCTGTGCTGTAAGGCTCTGCGTATACGTTAGGATTACTATATACGTTAGCAGTGCTTTGCATATCTGGAACTTTATGTGTGTTGATATTGCTTTCTGTATCGGTATTGCTTGGGATATACGCATTATTTACAGAGGTGTTTTCTTTGATGTCAGTATTATCTGCCTGTGGAGCAGGGTTATCCTGTTGCTTATTTAAGTTAAGCTTATTTTCAGCCTGCTGAGGAGGTGCAGGGTTAGCCTGTCTGTTATAGACAGGAGGCTGATTGCTCCACTGTG
Organism: Acutalibacteraceae bacterium; assembly: GCA_036309525.1. Lineage (GTDB taxonomy): Bacteria > Bacillota > Clostridia > Oscillospirales > Acutalibacteraceae > CAG-964. The sequence continues at coordinate 28,141 of JAXJTP010000079.1, forward strand.
GCTGAGGAGGTGCAGGGTTAGCCTGTCTGTTATAGACAGGAGGCTGATTGCTCCACTGTGGCTGAGGAGGCACAGGGTTAGGCTGTCTGTTATAAACAGGAGGCTGATTACTCCACTGTGGCTGAGGAGGCACAGGGTTAGCCTGTCTGTTATAGACAGGAGGCTGATTGCTCCACTGTGGCTGTGCCTGTTGTGCATTATTATAATTACCTATTGGAATCTGTGGTGTTGGCTGATTCATATAAGGGCTGTTTGGTGCTGTGTTAGCACTATTGTCAGCTACCCTTTGCTGTGGAGCTTCGTTTTTAAATTCGTTTATATTCTCTTTGCTTTCAGCTAGTGGTATTGTATTGCTTGAATTTTCAAGTGCAATATCTTTTATATAGCTGTCACTATTGTTAGTGTTATTTGAATTGCTGTTATCCATAATAGTTCCTCCAAATTATTCTTCTATATGTTCTTCTATGGTTTGAGCAGTAGAAATAATTGTACCATCTGAGCTTACCATTGTAGCCCCACTATCTTTTTTGCGTGAAGCGAAAATATTGTGCATATTGCTTTGTACCTTGTTTTTTGGTAACCAGAAAGTAAAGCTACAGTATTCGTCAACTACGCTTTGTGCTGTAATATCTCCACCATGCAAACGCATAATAGTTTTTACAATATACAAGCCAAGACCCATACCGTTTTTATCCTGACTTCTGGATTTATCTGTTTTATAAAATCTTTCAAAGATGTGTACAAGCTCCTCTGGCTCTATGCCATGACCACTGTTTTTAATTTCAAGTGCTATTCTGTCGCTGTATTCTATAAGAGTAACTCTTATATATCCGTCTGCATTTACAAATTTTACAGCATTCTCAAAAAGGTTGTAAACTACCTGATGAATTAAATCAGGGTCACCCTCTACCAATGCAGGCACAGTACAGGTTTCTAAGCCCTGAATCTCAATATGCTTTTCTTCGATTTTCTGTTCAAATGTAAGCAGTGTAGAAATAACCACCTGTGAAAGATTAAATTCCTGACTTTTTACTCTTAGCTCGCCATTATCAATTCTTGAAAGCGATAGCATAGAGGCAACTAATCTCGATAATCTTTTAACCTCGGTTGAAACAATACGCAGATATTGCTTTTGCTTTTCCTGAGGGATAGTGCCATCAAGAATACCATCTATAAAGCCTGCTATTGTAGTCATAGGTGTTTTCAGCTCGTGAGAAACGTTAGCGATAAAGTTTCTTCGGGTGTTTTCTGACGCAGCCAGTGAATCTGCCATTTCGTTAAAGGTTTTTGCCAGTGTGCCAATCTCGTTGCTTGAGGTTACAGGAACCCTTACCGAGAAGTCATCGTTAGCAAGCCTTTTTGCAGCAATAGAAATCTGTCTTATTGGTTTAATCATTTTATAAGAGAAAAACCAGATTATACAGCCAACTATAGCAAAGGTTGCAATAGCAGCATAGAAGAATATTTTGGTTATATCCTCTGTAAAGTCAGAAAAGGCAGTGGTTTCGGTTGAGGCAATAACATAGCCTATTGTTTCTGTGCCTGCACCTATTTCTGTAATTATAGGTACTATTGCTATAGAATGAGGCTTATCATATATTCCGTCTAAATTGCTTTGTATAAAAAGCTCCTTATCCCTTGCTGAATTACGAATATCCTCGGGGATAGCAGTTTCTATATGTGTACAATCTTCTCTGTCAGTACATAAAAGTGTTTTACCCATTTCGTCAGTTAGAAAAACATCTGCATTTATACTTAATGATACTGTTTCGATAACAGTTGCAATCCAGCCTGTTTCGTTTGAGTCCATATATACACTGTTGTTTACAGTTACTGTTGTTTCAGAAACTAAATCGGCAACCTGATGAGCGTTTTCTATTAATAGAGTTTGCTTTTCGCCATTTGAATATCTTGCAACAAAGAAAACAAGCATTGTACCCAGAATAACGAAGCTAAGCAATACAATAACAAGACTCACCGTAAGGTATTGTGCAAATAAACTTTTTTTACCTGTCACTCAGCATTCTCCTTTATGTATCATATTTCTTATAAATTTTTATTATAGTATAACAAAGGTATTCCCCACAATGCAAGGAATACCTTTAAAAAATATAGACAATTTATTTTTTACATCATAAAGCTGGTTTTTATATAAAAATATATTTTGCTAAGGCAATATATAAGTAGAATATTTTATTCCTTTACCTCAAATTTATAGCCTACACCCCATACTGTTTTAAGCTCCCATTGTGGAGAAACACCGTCGATTTTTTCACGAAGTCTTTTTACGTGAACGTCAACTGTTCTTGAGTCACCGTAATAGTCAAAGCCCCACACCTCGTCTAAAAGTGCATCTCTTGTGAATACTCTGTTAGGGTTGCTTGCAAGGTGATACAAAAGCTCCATTTCCTTAGGTGGTGTATCTACCTGTACACCGTCTACCTTAAGCTCGTAATTTGTAAGATTGATAGAAAGCTTGTCCCATGTTACCTCTTTTACATTAGGTGCTTCAGCTGAGCTTGTTCTTCTTAGTACAGCGTGAATTCTTGCAACAACCTCTTTTGCCTCAAAAGGCTTAACCACATAGTCGTCAGCACCAAGCTCAAGACCAAGTATTTTATCAAAAACCTCGCCCTTAGCTGTAAGCATAATAATAGGAACCTGTGATGTCTTTCTTATTTCACGGCATACCTGCCAGCCGTCAAGCTCTGGTAGCATAATGTCAAGCATTACAAGGTCAGGCTTTTCTAGCTCAAATAGCTTAATTGCCTGTGTGCCTGTGTTTGCAATGGCAACATCAAAGCCGTCCTTGTCAATATACAGGCGTAAAAGCTCACAAATATTTGTATCGTCATCTACTATTAAAACTTTTTTCTTCTTGTTCATATTATCCTCCTAAGTACCACTTTTTCAGTATATAATTATACCACAATAATTATTTTCTGTATATATTATATAATATTTACTTTTTAAAAGAATGAACAAAATAAAAACTAATATGAAATAAAGGCTGAACATTACAGAAAAAAGAAGAAAAAACACAGCTTTAGTAGCTGTAAATTGTGAGATTTTATATATTTCTGTATTGCCAAAGCCTGCAATTATAAAAAGCAGGCTTTGGCAATGCATTACAAGCCCTTATATTTTTTTCTGGTAGCCATACCACCCCTTATGTGGCGTTGTGCCTTGTTTATTTCAAGAACAGCCTTTACCTGATTGTAAAGCTGTGGATTAACATACCTGAGCCTTTCGCTTACATCTTTATGTACTGTGCTTTTGCTTACACCGAATTTCTTTGCAGCACTGCGTACAGTAGCCTTGCTTTCTATAATATACTGACCTAATTCTACGGCTCGTTCTTCAACAATGCCTTTCATTAAAATACCTCCATATATCGAAAGATATTCAATATATATGTAGGAATTATTTTTTATAGTACATTGTCAAATAAAGGCTTGCATATTTACAGATGTATCTACTTTACATTAGGTGAAAAAAGATGTAATATTAGGGTGTGCCGTAATAGGTGAATTTGTATTTGTGGGTGGTTTGTTGTGGATAAAGGATTAAAAATATTATTAAAAGCATATTGGTCAAGCAACGGGTGGAAGGACGGAACAATTTCAAAAGAGGATTTTGAAATTGCTAAGCAAGAGGGTTATATGTTTGATTATCCTAGCTATGAAACTCATGATGAAGCCTTGAACAGACTTAATGCTTTATTAGCACAAATCAATCCAGAAGATGTTGCTAATGCGTTTTTGTATAGTTTATCAACAAGAAGGCTCGAATATCGCTCACCTTTAGGTAGCTATTATTATGCAAAGGCAATACCAGAGCATACACTACAAGCAGATGAAAATCCTAATCATTGCTATTTATGTGGCTGGTATGGTTGGAAAGAAAATCCAGACGAATATGACCTTAAGCGTGGATTGAATATTTTAAATTTTGAAAGATATAAGTTTGGTGGGGTAAGGCATACCTATTTGGGTTATGCATTATTTGATTTAGAGCAGTTTGTTAAATTACCTAAAGTAACTCCAAGCGATAACGATAGAGAAATTCTACAAAAAATATTGGGCTGTGTTGATAAATTAGAAAAAAATCAAAAAGCAGGAAAGCTAAGAGATTTAATCAGCAAAGAAAAGATATTTAAATGCAACAAAAATGAAATAAGCAATATTTTAGGAATTCTTGGTATATGTGGAATATTAGCAAGCAAAGACTTTCCTTCTTATGAAGAAAAATTTGTTGATGAATATAACAGAGCACCTGTTGAGCATAAAAATGATTTTTCCTATCCTTTAAATAGGTGGACTGTATCAGATAATATAGCTCGTGAAAAATTTGAAAGGGTATTTAATTATAAAATTGATTAAATTTTAATATAACATAAGGCAATACAAAAAGAGGTGACACTATGGCTGAGAAGGTTTTAGTTGGTATGAGTGGTGGCGTAGATAGCTCTGTTTCTGCTTTGCTGATGCTACAGCAGGGCTATAAGGCAGACGGTGCTACATTGCGACTTTTTAATAATGAAGATATAGGAATAGATGATAATACACGCACCTGCTGTTCACTTGACGATGTAGAGGACGCACGTACAGTATGCTATAAGCTAGGTATGAATCATTATGTTTTTAATTTTGGTGAGCAATTTAAAAAGCAGGTTATAGAAAAATTCGCAAAAAGCTATGAGCTAGGCGAAACTCCAAACCCTTGTATAGATTGCAACAGATATATAAAATTCAGCAAAATGCTTGAGCGTGCTAAAATGCTTGATTACGACTACATTGCAACAGGGCATTATGTACAGCGTGAGGTTGCACCAGACGGAAGAATACTTATAAAAAAGGCAGTAGATAGCACCAAGGACCAGACCTATGTACTGTATGTGCTTACACAGGATATGCTAAGGCATACACTTTTCCCACTTGGTGGCTTAACAAAGGAGCAGTCAAGAAAAATTGCAGAGGAGCATAACCTTATAAATGCACGCAAGCCAGATAGTCAGGATATTTGCTTTATAAAAGACGGTGACTATGCAGGCTTTTTAGAGAAAGCAATGGGCATAACTACCCCACAGGGAGATTTTGTTTATAAGGACGGTACGGTTTTAGGTAAGCACAAGGGTATAATTCATTATACTATCGGTCAAAGAAAGGGCTTAGGAATAAGCTATAAGCACCCTATATTTGTACTTGATAAAAACCCAGAGAACAATATTGTTACACTTGGCGAGAATATCGACCTGTTTACAAACAGATTAACAGCTGACGACCTTAACTGGATAGCAATAGATAAGCCTACATCAGATATAAGGGTTACAGCAAAAACACGCTACAGTCAAAAGGAAGCAACAGCTATAATACATCCTGTTGACGAAAATAAGGTAGTTGTAGAATTTGAGGAAAAACAAAGAGCCATCACAAAAGGACAAGCCGTAGTATTTTATGACGGTGAGTATGTAGTTGGTGGAGGGACTATAAGGTGAGAATATGAAGCTTGAATATTATTATGATAACAACAAAAACGCAAAGACTACATTGCAAAGTGGTTTTAAGCTTGCAATAATTTTTACAATTATATTTATAATATCACGCATAAAGAGAGTAGAGCAGAACGGAATTTTCGGCTTCATAATAGAGTGTACAGCATTTTTTCTGCTGATATTTTCTTTGGGTGTAGCTACAGCCTTGATAAATTATATTGTAAACAGAATACATCATTCAAGAAATAAAGAGGTTATCGAGCTGGGACAGCTATGTAACGCATATATAACAGGTGCAAGCTGCCGAAGAGACTATTTCTCAATACTTACAGGAGAAATGTTTGTATGTGAATTATCAATTGAACACGAGCCCGACCTTTTCAGAGTAACAGGATTAACACTGAATGGTGGCTTTGCATTTCTGGTAAAGAATAATGAACAGCTTGAGCTTAATCCTATACCTGTAAGAGCATATATTAAGGATAGAAAAATATATGTTGATCTTACAACTGCAAAATTTGATGAAAGCTATTTTGATGCTAACAATGTTTGTTATGATATTTAAACTCTATTGTTTATTATAGGTTTTTGTTATTATGTTGAAACATCTGTTTATGGTGTTTCAACATATTTTTTGTTCTTTTATGTGATTTTTGTACAAATAATCCAAGAAGATTAAAGAAAACATTGACAATATGTAGATATTTGATAAAATTAATTCATAGAATAATAAAAATATCGTTAAATAGACGATATTGCTAATGTGCTTTAATTATTTTAATAAGATTATACAAAAATCAGGAGGGCGAAAAAATGAAAAGGATAATTTCTGTCTTACTAACAATAACAATGCTTTTAGGTATTACAGCCTCAGTGCCGTTAAGTGTGTCAGCTGTAACTACAGAGCGTGTTGAAAGCAATACAGAATATGGTAATGAGTATGGCTGTTTGACATATGAGAGAACCGATGACGGTGTTGGCTACAAAATAACAGGCTGTTTTGGAGAAGTGACCGAAATTGAAATACCAGATTATATAGACAATATACCTGTAGTAGAAATAGACACCTATGCATTTGCTTGCTGTGAAAATCTGACCAGTGTAGTAATTCCAGCCACTGTTATTCGTATCGGTGATTCTGCATTTACTTGCTGTAACGATCTAACCAATGTAATAATATCAAATGGTGTTGTTGCTATTGGGGAGAGTGCATTTAGCTATTGTACCAAACTGACCAGCATAACAATACCAGGCAGTGTTACAGACATTGGTGATTCTGTGTTTAAATATTGTGATAAGCTAACTAATATAGATATTTCATCAGATAATAATAGCTATTCTTCAGTAGATGGCGTATTGTTTAACAAAGCACAATCTGAATTGATATGTTATCCGAATGGTATTTTGTCAGAGAGCTATACTATACCTGACACTGTTGCTGTTATTAATGGTTATGCATTTGATTCCTGTAGTAGCCTGACCAGTGTGATAATTCCAGACAGCGTTACTACTATTGGGGATTATGCATTTATCGACTGTTATGGGCTAGAGGAAATAATAATTTCAGACAGCGTTACTACTATTGGATATTCTGCATTTGAGGCTTGCAACAGCTTAATCAATGTAACAATTCCAAACAGTGTTGTTGATATTGGCAGTTTGGCATTCAACTATTGTAGTAGCTTAACCAGTATAGAGGTTTCACCAGTAAATATGTACTATGCTTCAATTGATGGTGTCTTATTTGATAAATCACAAACTGAATTAATATGCTATCCTAACGCAAAATTATCTGATAATTATGTAATTCCAGACGGGGTTGATACTATTGGTGATTATGCTTTTACCTGCTGTAATAATATAATAAATGTAACAATCCCAAGCAGTGTTACTACTATTGGATATTCTGCATTTAATGACAGTAGTATAGTTGATATAACAATTCCAGATAGCGTTCTTACTATTTCTGATTTTGCATTTGCTAATTGTACAGTTCTAAACAGTGTAATCATACCAAAAAGCATTAGTGTTATTGGCAATTATGCCTTTGATTCTTGCACGAGTCTAACTGATATAAAAATTCCTAATAGTGTTACCCATATTGGCGAGTATGCTTTTGCTTGGTGTCAAAGTATAACCGATCTGATACTTCCAAATAGTGTTACTTATATTGGAGAATCTGCCTTTGCTGATTGTAGTAGCCTGACCAACATAACAATTCCAGACAGCGTTACTTTTATAGGTGAGTATGCATTTTATTTCTGTGAAAGCTTAACTAGCGTAACAATTTCAAGCAATGTTACAGCTATTAATTTTGGTGCATTTTCTTATTGCAGTAATCTCACAGAGATAACAATCCCAAACACTGTTACTTATATTGATGATTGTACATTTGAGTATTGCGAAAAACTTACTGATGTATATTACACAGGTTACAAAGATGAATGGGATAGCATAATGATAGGCACTTACAATAACACTCTTACAGACGCAAATATTCACTACAACTATGTAAAGCCAGTGTTAGGCGATATAGATGGTGATTTTAAGGTTACCTTAGAGGATGTGATATATGTACTGAAATATATTGTTGGCAATAAAGAATTAACAGCAGAGCAGATTAAGAATGTTGATTTGAATAATGACAGAAAAATAACAGTAGTAGATGTGCTGATTCTTCAGGGGGTTATTCTTGAAATAACAGAAACTGCTTAATTGCATAATATTGATTAAAATATGTTGAAACGTTTGATTAGAGTGTTTCAACATATTTTTTGTTTATTTATGTGTTTTTTGTACAAATAATGGGGTGAGAATAAAGCAAATATTGACAATCTGTAAATATTTGATAAAATTATACAAAAAACAGGAGGATGAAAAATGAAAGGTGCAAAAAAGAAAAGGCTGATTTCTGTTTTGTTAACAGCTACAATGATTTTAGGAACAACAGCCTCAATGCCGTTAAGTGCGTCAGCTGTAACTACAGAGCGTGTTGAAAGTGGCTATGATTTTTATAATCGACAGGGTATATGGTCATACGAGTATATAGAGGGTAGTAATTGTTGCAGAATTACAGGCTATAACGGAGAAATGACTGAGCTAGAGATACCAAAAATGATATATAATCGCCCTGTGCTTGAAATAGCTCCCTCTGCGTTTTCTTATTGTGACAAGCTGACTAGCATAACAATTCCAGAGGGTATTACTACTATTGGTAATTATGCGTTTTCTTATTGTGATAAGCTTACCAGCATAACAATCCCAAACAGTGTTACTACTGTTGGAGAGTCTGCGTTCAGAGATTGTACTGGCTTAGAAGAGATAGTAATTGTAGACGGTGTTACTACTATCGGTAATAGTGCATTTCAGGGCTGTACTGCTGTGGCATTTGTAATAATTCCAGAAACTATTACTACTATCGGTAAATTTGCATTTGCAGATTGTGATAGATTAACTAATATAGAAATACCATACAGTGTTACTGATATTGGTACCTCGGCATTTGGTAGGTGTGATAATCTGGTTGAGATAAATGTTTCGGCTGATAATGCAAGCTATACATCTGTAAATGGTGTATTATTCAACAAATCAAAATCCGAATTGCTATGCTATCCTAAAGGTAAAGGACGCTTAACTATAAGTTATACAATTCCTGATACTGTTACTGTTATTGGAGATAATGCGTTTGTTGATTGTGATAGTCATATGAATATCACAATTCCTGATAGTGTTACTACTATTGGATATTCTGCATTTTGCGATAGTGGTATAACCAACATAAGTATCCCAGACAGTGTTACCTTTATTGATAAATGGGCATTTGGCAGATGTAAAGCTCTTGAGCTTATAAATCTTCCATACGGAATTACTGAAATTAGTGATTATATGTTTTCAGGCTGTGAAGCTCTGACTGATATATTAATACCATATGGTGTTAATTATATTGGTAAAGAGGCATTTTATAACTGTGAAAGCTTAAATCGTATAGAGCTTCCAGACAGTGTTACTCATATTGGTGAATCTGCATTTGCTTATTGCACCAGTATAACAAATGCAATACTTCCATATAGTATTACTAATATTGACAATTATGCATTCTCTGATTGCTATAGCCTTACAAGTGTAGAAATTCCAAAGGGTGTTACTACTATTAATGATTTTGTATTTTCCTGCTGTAATCAACTAACAATAGTAACAATTCCACGCAGTGTTACTAAGATTAGAACACGTGCCTTTGATGGATGTACAAAGCTTACAGATGTATATTACTCAGGCACTGAAGGCGAGTGGTATGATATAGCTCCAATTGGAAATAAGGATTTATTTAACGGTGCAACGGTTCATTATAATTCTGGAGAAGTAATATCAGGTAATATATGGAATGGTATATATAAGGATCAATATGGTGAATGGAAATACCAGCTTATGCCTAATAGCTATACCTATAAAATTACAGGCTATGATAAAAGTATGACCGATGTTAAAATACCAAGCTATATAAACGGTTTACCTGTAGTAGAAATTGAGAAGGAAGTATTTTATAGCTTTACAGCTTTAAAAAGTATAGCAATTCCAAATACTGTTACTACTATTCCTGATTGGGCATTTTATAATTGTAACCAGTTAACCAATGTGGTAATGTCAAACCAGATTACTGCTATTAATGATTATACGTTCTATAATTGTACAAGCTTAACTGATATAACAATACCAAATAGTGTTACTAAGCTTGGAAAATATGCGTTTGGATATTGCGAAAGCTTAGTAAATATAGAATTGCCAAATAGTCTTACTGCTATGTGTGATGGTGCATTTAGCAAGTGCAGTAGTCTTATTGATATAAAAATACCAGCCAATTTTACTAGACTTGGTAGTAATGTGTTTGGTGATTGCGATAGCTTAACTGATATAGAGGTTGCACCAGAGAACAAGGCGTATTCTTCAATAGATGGTGTGTTGCTTGATAAGAAGCAAACTCAGATAGTTCGCTATCCACAGGGAAAAGACGCAAGTAGCTATATCATTCCAGACGGAGTTAAAACTATATGTACATATGCTTTTTATAATTGTACTAATTTAACTAAGGTAACAATTCCAGAGGGTGTTACTTCTATTAATGAAGGTGCGTTTAGTGGTTGTAGTGCTCTGACTAACGTAAAGCTTCCAGAAAGCCTTGCTATTATTAATGATCGTGCATTTTTTGAATGTGTTAGCCTGAAAAATATTAATATACCATTAGTTTTTCATATTGGTGAGTCTGCATTTGAAAATTGCAGAAGCCTGACTGAAATTACATTGCCAGATATTATCTCTGATATTTCTCTTTCTACATTTAGAGGTTGTAGTAATTTAGCAAGTGTAATAATTCCAAAGAGTGTTACACTTGTTAAGAGCTATGCTTTTGAAGGCTGTAATAAGCTTAGTGATGTGTATTACACAGGTAGCAAAGAGAATTGGGACTTGATTCAAAAAGATTCAGGCAATAGCAAGCTTACAAAAGCAACTATGCACTATGATTATGTAGTACCAACAGCTGATGTAAATGATAACGGTGAAATTACCTTAGAGGATGCAATATATGCAATGAAAACTATTGTTAGCAATAAGGAATTAACAGCCGAAGAAATTGCAAGAATAGATTTAAGTCGTGACGGAAAATTCACAGTAGTAGATGTACTAATGCTTCAAAGATGTATTCTTGAAATGTAAGAAATGATGTAATAAAGCTTAAAATATGTTGAAATACCCGTTTGTGGTGTTTCAACATATTTTTTTATAGTTTGTAAAGCTATTTATTTAACTTATACAATAAATAGTGTTGACAAAATGTAAATATGTGTTAAAATTTATTTATAGATTAATGTTATAAAACAACGTTAAACGTAGGATATAACTAATATATCATTGGTTTTTTGGTGAAATTACACAAAAGCTAGGAGGTCTAACAAATGAAAAGGATAATTTGGCTCTTATTAACAATCACAATACTCTTGAGTATAATAGCCTCTGTGCCATTGAGTGCGTCAGCTGTAACAACAGACAGAGTTGAGAGTGGCTATTCCTATACAGATGAATATGGTGAATGGACATATAATCGTACAGCTGATAACAACGGTTGCATAATTACAGGTTATAACGGAAATATGACAAATATAGAAATTCCAGATTCAATATATGGTATACCTGTTTTGGAAATAGGTGATTCTGTGTTTAGAAATAATCTTAATATAATAAGCGTAACAATTCCTGAGGGAGTTATTACTATTGGCGATTATGCGTTTATGTATTGTGAATATCTAACGAATGTAATAATACCAGATAGTGTTACTACTATTGGCGATTGTGCATTTGAGGTGTGTCGTAGTCTGGTTAGTGTAACAATTCCAGATAGTGTTACTACTATTGGTGATTATGCGTTTGATATGTGTAGTAATTTACATAGAATAGGAATTCCAAGCAGTGTTACTACTATTGGTGATTATGCGTTTTCCTGGTGTGAAAATATACAGGAAATAGGAATTCCAGGCAGTGCTACTATTGGTCATTTTGCGTTTTATAATTCTGGTTATTATGCTGATGTATATTACGCTGGAAGTGAAAGTGAATGGAATAATATAGCTATGGAGGCAGGGCTTTACTACGTAGATGTTTACCATTTAATTAGTAATGGTGTTTACAAAGACCAATATGGTGAATGGGAATATGCGATAGCGACCGATAGCATTGGTTATAAAATTACAGGATATGATGATAGTATGACTGATATTGAAATACCAGCGACTATAAATAATATTAAGGTGACAGAGATAGCTGAATATGCATTTGAGGGCTGTGATAATATATCCAGTGTAAAAATCCCAGAAAGTGAGCTTTTAATTGCTGATTATGCGTTTTATAATTGTAGTAGCTTGACCAAGGTAAGATACAATATGATATATTCTCCTTATGGTTTTCGCTCTGTTGGAGATTATGCGTTTAGTGGATGTAGTAGCTTAACCAGCGTAGTGCTTTCAGAGAGTATTACTTCTATTGGTGATAATACATTTTATGGTTGCAGTAGCTTAGCTGGTGTAGCAATTCCGTATAGTGTTACTTCTATTGGCAATAATGCATTTTGTGGTTGCAGTAGCCTGGTTGGTATAGCAATTCCAAAAAGAGTTACATTTATAGGTGATTATGCATTTGCTTATTGCGATAGGCTGAAAAGTATAAAAATACCTGATGGTGTTACTTCAATTAATATGTATACATTCTGGCAATGTCATAGTCTTATCAGAGTAGGAATTCCAAGCAGTGTTGATACTATTGGCTATTGTGCATTTGATGATTGTAGTAATCTTACTGATGTGTATTATACAGGCAGTGAAATTGAGTGGAATAATATATACAGATACCCTGGAAACTATAGTATTCAAAAAGCAACTGTCAACTATGTTGAAGAGCCTATAGAGAATGCTTACCCGTTTGCCGTTTACACCGATAAATATGGTGAATGGGAATATGAAAGATCAGCTGATGGTATTGGTTATCGAATCAGAGAGTATAGAGCTGATAAAAGTGGTATGACTGATATTGAAATACCAAGCTTTATAAATAATGTTCCTGTACTGGAAATAGGAAGTGCTGTGTTTGAAGATTATAGTAATCTAACTAGCATAAGAATTCCAAGTAGTGTTACTGAGATTGGCGATAGGGCGTTTAATGGTTGCAGAAGTCTGGTTGATATAACAATTCCAAAGGGAGTTACATATATTGGAGAAAGGGTGTTTTATGATTGTAGTAGTTTGAATGGTATAACAATTCCAAACGGTGTTACATATATTGGCTCAATGGCATTTTTTCGTTGTCATAATTTGACTGGAATAAAAATTCCAGATAGTGTTACATATATTGGAGGCATGGCATTTTATCAGTGTTATAGTCTAACCAGTATGAACATCCCAAGTGGTGTTAAAACTATTAACTTATATACATTTTATTATTGCAACAATATAACTGATCTAATAATCTCATATGGTGTAAAAACTATTGGCTCAATGGCATTTTATGGTTGCAGTAGTCTGACTGATATAACAATCCCGAGCAGTGTTACAACTATTGCTGATAGAGCTTTTGCTTGGTGTGGAAAATTAACTAATATAACAATCCCAAGCAGTGTTACAGATATTGGTAAAGATGCATTTGAAAGCTGCAATAGTCTGGAAAGCATAACACTTCCAAGTAGTATTACAGCTATTGAGGATTATATGTTTAATAGTTGTGATAATTTGACTGACATCACAATTCCAAACAGTGTTACATATATTGGAAAGAGAGCATTTAGCTATTGTAAAAGTTTAACAAACATAACAATCCCAGATAGCGTTACAGATATTGGGAAGGATGCATTTGCTAGTTGTGATAGTCTAACGAGTATAGAGGTTTCACAAGATAACAGTAATTATGATTCAGTAGATGGCGTGTTATTTGATAAATCACAATCAAAATTAATTGCCTATCCTGCAGGAAAAACAGCAGATAATTATATTATTCCAGATACAGTTACCACGATTGATTATGGGGCATTTTGGGATAGCAATTTAGTCGAGATAACAATTCCAAACAGTGTTTCTTCAATTAGTGATTATGCATTCAGAGATTGTGATAACCTTACCGATGTATATTACACTGGTAGCAAAAGTGAGTGGAATAGCATATCAATAGGCTCTAATAATAGTAATCTTACAAACGTAACTATTCACTATAAGCAAATATCGGGCGACCTGAGTGGTGATGGTACATTGGCTGTAAACGATGTAATATATCTGCTTAAAAATATAGTAGGTGATACAGAGCTAACAGACGAACAGCGTGCACTTGCAGATGTAAGTGGTGATGGTAGATTAACAGTATTAGATGCAATTTTACTTCAGAAGCTTATTCTTGAAGTAGCTTAACTGAAATTAATAGCTGTGAATAAATTATTTTAATTTTAGGCTACCACTTATTTTTTAGGTGGTAGCTTTTTCTGCCTTAATATCAGCTAGTTTGTTTACTAGATTGATACTAGAGGTTAGGACTTGTTTGAAAAATCAAAAGCACTGTCTGTTTTGCCCCAAAATCGGTGATTTCTGCGTTGAAAATCCCTCGGCTCGGAACAAAAATCCAGCACTTTTTCTTTTTTAAAACAAGCCCTAATATAAATTTGCCATTACAACAAAATAGTGATAAAATTAATGCAGAAAGGCAAAGCTAGGTTTGCTTTTCTGCATTTTTTACAGCTTGAATTATTTAAGCAAGTATGAAATATCGCTTGCAATCTGGCTTACTGCGTTCATTGCATCGTTTGCCTTGCGTTTTACTGTTTTTGGATTTTTCTGCATTATTTTGTTGCTTACATATCCAACTACAACACCTGTTGCAACAATGGTGGCAACGCTTTTTGCAACGCTCATTGTGTTCTTTGTCACTTTTTCACACCTCCTATATAGAGTGAAGATAGACAGAAGACTTTTTATAAGATAAAGCTCGCTACTGATGATAATTCACTTCCTTTTATTATTTTGTACAGCTTTTAATAATTTATCAGAGAAAGGAAATTATAAAATTATGGCAGAACTTAATATTGTTCTTGTTGAGCCTGAAATTCCACAAAATACAGGCAATATTGCACGCACCTGTGCTGCAACAGGTGCCAGACTACACCTTGTACGCCCTTTAGGCTTTAGTATAAGCGAAAAGGCTGTAAAGCGTGCAGGGCTAGACTACTGGGATTTAGTAGATATTTCTGTTTATGACAATATACAGGATTTTTTTGCAAAAACAGATGGTCCTTACTACTATTTTTCCACAAAGGCACAGCATATACACTCAGATGTAAAATATCCTGATGGAGCATATCTGCTTTTTGGCAGAGAAACAAAGGGCTTGCCAGAGGAGCTTTTGCATAATAATCCAGATACAACAGTACGTATTCCTATGATAGACGAGGCTAGAAGCCTTAATCTGTCAAACTCGGTTGCTATTGCAGTTTATGAAACACTAAGACAGTGGAATTATCCACAGCTTTTATGTAAGGGTAGCCTCAGAGATTACAGCTGGGACGCAGAATAATATCGAAAATATTCAATATTATCAAATTTAAAGAAATAACGCAAATAAAATCTAGTAAGTATTGAAAAATAAGGCGTTTTATTATAAAATATATTTGTATTAAGTTGCTTTAACCCAACTGAAACAACAGTTGACAGACTTAAATATATTTGAAAGGATGTTTTTAGAATGGGTTTTCTAGACAAAGTTACAGTAGATGACATTAATGTTAAAGGCAAGAGAGTTCTTGTTCGTTGCGATTTTAATGTACCTCTAAAAGAGGGCGTTATCACAAACGATAACAGAATTACAGCTGCTCTACCTACAATTCAGAAGCTTATTAACGATGGTGGTAAGGTTGTTCTTTGCTCACACCTTGGTAAGCCAAAGAATGGCCCAGAGGAGAAGTTCTCACTTGCTCCTGTTGCAGTAAGACTAGGCGAGCTACTTGGCAAGGATGTTGTATTCGCAAACGACGACGAGGTTGTTGGCGAGAACGCTAAGAAGGCTGTAGAGGCTATGAACGACGGTGATGTTGTTCTTCTACAGAACACTCGTTTCCGTAAGGAAGAAACAAAGAATATTGAGGACTTCAGCAAGGAGCTTGCTTCTCTAGCTGATGTATTTGTAATGGACGCTTTCGGTTCAGCTCATAGAGCACACTGCTCAACAGTTGGCGTTACAGAGTACGTTAAAGAAACAGCTGTTGGTTACCTAATGCAGAAGGAAATCAACTATCTTGGTAATGCAGTAGAACAGCCAGAAAGACCATTTGTTGCTATTCTTGGTGGTGCTAAGGTTGCAGACAAGCTAAACGTTATCTCTAACCTACTAGAGAAGTGTGACACACTTATCATCGGTGGTGGTATGGCTTACACATTCTTCAAGGCTAAGGGCTATGAGGTTGGTAAGTCACTTGTTGATGACAGCAAGATTGATTATTGTAACGAGATGATGGCTAAGGCTGAAAAGCTAGGCAAAACTCTACTACTACCAATCGATACAACAGTTGCTGACGGTTTCCCTGATCCAATCGATGCTCCACTAGAGGTTGAGGTTCACGACGCTACAAGCCTACCAGCAGACAAAGAGGGTCTTGACATTGGTACAAAGACTCGTGCTCTATTTGCAGAGGCTGTTAAGACAGCTAAAACAGTTGTATGGAATGGCCCTATGGGTGTATCTGAGAACCCAACACTTGCAGCTGGTACAATTGCAGTTGCAGAGGCTCTAGCAGAAACAGACGCTACAACAATCATCGGTGGTGGTGACTCAGCAGCTGCTGTTACATCACTAGGCTTTGCTGATAAGATGAGCCACATTTCAACAGGTGGTGGTGCTTCTCTTGAGTATCTTGAGGGTAAGGTTCTACCTGGTATTGCTGCTATTGCAGATAAATAATTTAATATAAATTAACGCAACCAATTATTGCGTAATTTGATTGTAATATGGGGCGAATGTTTTTTTCGCCCTTTATTGCTAGAATAATTAAATCTAATATTTATCAGCCTGTTATATAATCAGGTCAGATAATTCTTATTATAGAAATTACAGCTGAAAGGAAGTTTTAAAAATGAACAAGCAACTAAGAAAAGCAGTTATCGCTGGTAACTGGAAAATGAATAAAACACCACAGGAGGCTAAGGCTCTTTTAGAAGAAATCGCTCCATTAGTAAAGGACGCTGACTGCGATGTTATCGCTTGCGTACCATACGTTGACCTATGCACAGCTTTAGAGGCTACAAAGGGTACAAACATTAAAATCGGTGCTGAGAACTGTCACTGGGCAGAGAGTGGTGCTTTCACAGGCGAAATTTCTGCAAAAATGCTAGCTGCTATGGGTCTTGAGTATGTTATCATTGGCCACAGCGAGAGAAGACAGTACTTTGGTGAAACAGACGTTACTGTAAACAAGAGAGTAAGAGCTGCTCTTAACGAGGGTCTAACAGTTATCCTATGCGTTGGCGAAATGCTAGAGGACAGAGAGTTTGGCATTACAAACGAGCTTGTTGCTATGCAGACAAAGATTGCTCTGGCTGGTGTAGCTAAAGAGGAGCTAAGCAAGGTTATCATCGCTTACGAGCCAGTATGGGCTATCGGTACAGGTAAAACTGCTACAGCTGATCAGGCTAACGAGGTTTGTGCTGCTATCCGTGAGGTTATTGCTAATGTATATGACAAGGAGTCTGCTGACGCTATGACAATTCAGTACGGTGGTTCTATGAACGACGCTAACGCTGACGAGCTACTAAGCAAAGAGGATGTAGACGGTGGTCTAATCGGTGGTGCTTCTCTAGTAGCAGAGAAGTTTGCAGCTATTGTAAAGGCAGCAAGCAAATAATTAAAACGGAGTGAATTTAAAATGACTAAAGAACAAGTAGCTAAAAGAATTTACGAGCTATCACATATTACAGGTGAGTTTCTACTAAGATCAGGTCAGATTTCTAACGAGTATTTTGACAAGTATCTTTTCGAGGCTAACCCAGAGGTACTAAACGAAATCGCAAAGATTATGTCAACACTTATCCCAGAGGATACAGAGGTTATCGCTGGTCTTGAGATGGGTGGTATTCCTGTTGTTACAGCAATTTCACTTAACACAGGTATGCAGGCAGCTTTCGTAAGAAAGAAGGCTAAGGAGTACGGTACCTGCAAGCTTGCAGAGGGTGCTGACGTTGAGGGTAAGAGAGTTCTTATCATTGAGGACGTTGTTACAACTGGTGGTGCTATCATCGACGGTGTTAGAGAGCTAAGAAAAAGAGGAGCTATTGTTGACACAGTTCTTTGTGTAATTCAGAGAGCAGACAAGGCTACTGATATTCTTGCAGAAGAGGGCTTAAAGCTTATCCCTGCTTTTACAATGGATTATATTAAGGCTCAAGTTTAAGGAGAAATAAAAATGAAAAAACCTACAATATTAGTTATTATGGACGGCTACGGTATTGCTCCAAGTGGTAGCGATAACGCAGTATCATCAGCAAATACTCCAAATCTGGACAAAATTTTTGCTGAAAATCCATATACAACAATCGGTGCTTCAGGTATGTCAGTAGGACTTCCTGACGGACAGATGGGTAACAGTGAGGTAGGCCATACAAATATGGGTGCCGGCAGAATTGTATATCAGGATCTTACAAGAATTACAAAGGCTATTGCAGATAACGAGTTTAACAAAAACGAGGTTCTGCTTTCTGCTATGGATAATGTTAAGACAAACAATTCAGCACTTCACGTTATGGGCTTGCTTTCAAACGGTGGTGTACACAGCTTTAACGGTCACCTTTACGCTTTGCTAGAAATGGCTAAGGCTCAGGGTGTAGAGAAGGTATTTGTACACGCATTTATGGATGGTAGAGATGTTCCACCTTCAAGTGGTAAGGACTTTGTTGACGAGTGCGTTGCTAAGATGGAAGAAATCGGCGTTGGTCAGATTGCTACTATCGAGGGACGTTACTACGCTATGGACAGAGATAACAACTGGGATAGAGTAGAAAAGGCATATGCTGCTATGGTATATGGCGAGGGTAACAAGGCTTGCTGTGCTACAAAGGCTATGGAAAACTCATATGCTGACGGCGTAACAGACGAGTTTGTTATTCCTACTGTTATTGACGGTGCAGAGCCTATTAAGGCTAACGACTCAGTTGTATTTATGAATTTCCGTCCTGACAGAGCAAGAGAAATCACAAGAACCTTTGTTGATTCTGAATTTGCTGGCTTTGAGAGAAGAAACGGAATGGTTCCTGTTAAGTTTGTTTGTATGACAGAGTATGACGCTACAATGCCAAACGTAGAAATCGCATTCAAGCCACAGTCACTAGATAACACATTTGGTCAGTACCTTGCTTCACAGGGCAAAACTCAGCTAAGAATTGCCGAAACTGAGAAGTATGCTCATGTAACATTCTTCTTTAACGGTGGTGTAGAGGCTCCATACGAGGGCGAGGACAGAGTGCTTGTTGCTTCTCCAAAGGTTGCTACCTACGATTTACAGCCAGAGATGAGTGCACCAGAGGTTTGCGAAAAGGTTGTTGAGAATATTAAGAGTGGTAAGTATGACGCTATTATTCTTAACTTTGCAAACTGCGATATGGTAGGTCATACAGGTGTATTCGAGGCTGCTGTTAAGGCTGTTGAAACAGTTGACGAGTGCGTTGGTAAGGTAGTAGACGCTATCAACGAGATGAACGGTATTGCTGTTATTACAGCTGACCACGGTAACGCTGACAAAATGCTAGAGGCAGACGGCTCACCATTTACAGCACACACAACAAACCTTGTTCCTTTGTGCGTAGTTGGCTACGACTGCAAGCTAAAGGCAGAGGGTGGCACACTTGCAGACATTGCACCAACAATGCTACAAATGATGAACCTACCACAGCCTGCTGAAATGTCAGGCACAAGCTTGATTGTAGAATAATTTTAATTATTTTAAAATTAGTTTTATAAAATTAAGTTCATAAAATAAAATCAGCCACAGCTAAGGTGATTTTGCACTAGCTGTGGCTGGTTGTTTTGAAAAATTAAGTATAGAATAACCTAATCTTATGTAGTATAAATATTTATAGTTTGTCCCCTGATATTAAAAAGCGTCAAAAAAGTTTCCTTCCTCTTTTTGAGGAGAAGCTGTGTATTTTTCAATATATTCCTTTATTTTGTTGAACATTTTGTCAATTCTATGAATATGAATTAAATCATCGTACAGCTTTTTTCTATCTTCATCATTTAGCCAATCACAATTATCTAGTTCATCAAGTGAATACCCATCCTCACTTTCAGGTAATTTTTTTATTATTTCTAATTGAAAGAGCTTTCCACTAGGTCCTGTATAAGCTTCTTTACAAAATAAGCTTCCAAATATATCAAGTATATTGTAAAAATATAATTCTCTATCATCGCTTTCAAAATCTAGACTTATTGCTATAACAGATTTACTTATACACAAATTATGAAACAGCATTTTTAAAATGCTTAAATAGGGATTTTCAGATTTCTCGCAGTTCAACTTTATTTCGTTCAAACCCTCTAAAAGAGCATTTATAAAAAAGCGTTTATGTTCAATCTGTTCCAATAGTTTATAATATCCTCTATTAAAAATATCCGTTGAAAGCAATCTATAAAACAATTTCCTTTGACTATCATCTGGTTGTGTTTCGGTATATACTGCCGCAAAGTATGTTTGGAAAGAACGATGAGCAAACCTGTAGGTATTTCCGTCTTTAATAATTATACAAAGTATTTTACTCAAATCATCTACATACTCTTTTGCTGACACTTTGCTTTCTAAGCCTAATTTTTTTATGCACCAATTCATTTCATCCAGCAATTCTTGTTCTGTAAATTCATATTTACTGTCAAAATATGTTTTAAAACAAAATCTGGAAAATAGCCTTTTAAATGAACGTTCATCAAGCTCTGTACATTGAAATTCTCTCTTGAACGCCCCTTTGTTTTTACTATCGTGTTCTGAGTAAAGTGCTATGTAGCATTTTTCATAGAAGTCAGCAAGGTGTTCAGGAATGGTATTGTTACGAATAAATGTTAAAAACATCATAGATAGCAGAAGTGGATTACTTGCAAAATCTTTGTGGTCGTCGTATAAAGAATTATCTAATTGCTTGCAAAATTCTTTTGTCTTTTCGGAGTCTTCACCTAGTTTTTTTGATAATTCAATTGCTTGCTCCCTTGATAAATCCATACAATCAAGAATCGCAAAGGTTTGAAGTGGAGAAAAATTGCGATCGGGTCTTGAAGAAATAATATATGAATTTTTTGGATACTTTGATGTGAATTTTTGGATTGCTTCTGCTGTTTGAGTAAGTAATTCACCCTTTATTTCATCAAATCCATCAAGAAAAAATACATATTTTCCTAATCTCAAACTATATTCAAACTGTTCTCTATCTAAAGTAACATCCAAATCATTCATACAATTATAAATAAGGTTAAGTATTCCATTAATATCTGTGTTTTGGTCAGTTATTTTACGTAGCTCAAGAAAAATAGGTATATAGCTTCCACAATTAATAGTATTAAGAAAAAGGTATCGGAAAAGCATAGATTTTCCAGCACCACCAGTACCACGTATTATTAGATTTTTACTAACCTTTAAAAGTGGTTCAATGGTAGATGTATCTATTTCCTTATTTCTAGTTGTGTTTTTGACATTAATTTGAACATAAATATTGTTTTTCCCAATAATATTTCTTGGTTCACTACCAGTTGCTAATGTTTTTATTTTATTATAGCGTTCATAAGCGTTGTGCAAATATTTGATATAAACATTTTCAGTTAATACTAGAGCTTTTCCATATTGCTTTTTTAAAGCATTACCAATAAGAGCTAAAACGCTATTTGTAGATTTAGCAACGCTTGTTCCATATGAGCTACTTCCAGTTTTTACTGCAAGAGTAGCTAGGTTTTCAGCAAATGATGGTTCTTGTTCACTCATAATAACACCTCCTATTGAGATTATAACTCAAAAACAGCAACTATTCAACGAAATTATTAAAATAACAATTCAAAATAACAAAATTATATTTAAAATTTAAAGCGATTTTGCACTAGCTGTGGCTTTTTATTTGGAAAAAGGTTCAGCATGAAATGTCATCTCATACAAGTTTAGCAGACAAAAAAGAAAAAATTTCAACAAAAAGCTATATTTGATTTGATTGTGTTTTAGGTATAGCTTTTTATAGAATTTTTTGGTAAAATGAAGCTCGTGGGTGAAAATGAAACTAAAGATTTAGTTTGTATGTAACTTTTTTAAGCACTAAATTGAAAATCTTTATAACATATAATTGTCAAAATTAATTCGGAGGTATTATGAGCTACAAGGAATATATAAGAATAAAAGAAAATGCAGATTGTGCTGTTTTAATGGTTCACGGTATTGCTAACTCACCAAGACATTTCGATTGGCTGATACCGTTAATTCCGAATGATTGGTCTATATGTAATATTCTACTTGATGGACATGGTGGAAGTGTAAAGGATTTTTCAAAAACCTCAATGACAATATGGAAGCAACAGGTAGATAGCTGTATGGAGAGTCTGGCAAACCAGCATAAAACTATAATTGTAGTAGGATATTCTATGGGTACATTACTTACAATGAGACTGGTAGAAAAGTACCCACAGATAAAAGGGATGATTTTATTAAATACTCCTCTTGAAGTTGCTGTAAAGCCTGCTGTAGTTATGCGTTACTTGAAAATGGCATTTGGAAAGCTAGATATGAATAACCCTGTTGAATTGGCTACATATAATGGTATAAGTGTTAAGATGGAGCCATGGCTGTGGAGATATTTGTGGTGCATACCACAGGTAGTTGAGCTACTAGCACTTTGTAAAGAATGCAGAAACATAGTGAATAGCTTTAAAATACCATGCTACGCATTTTGGGGTAAGCAGGATGAAGCTGTATCTTTAAAATCAACGCAGTATTTTATAGATAATTATAATGTTTCTTGTAAAGTGTTTGATAATTCAGGTCATTTCTATTACGAGTCTGAATTTAAAGATGAGGTATCCAATTGTATTAAATTGCTTATCGAGCAGGTTAGTGAGAAGGTTTATAGTAGATAATACTATTTATAATAAAAAAACAGATACGGCATTTGCTGTATCTGTTTTTTTATAAATATTGTTATTTAGGGAGTATCTGAAAATAGAAAAATTACTGAATATTTCGCTAATACGAGGCAAGTTCGAGCGAAAAAACGGAGAAATACTGACGTATTTCGAGTATTTTTCGGGAAGAAATTGCCCGTATTAGTAGAAATAGATAGTTGTTTTGAGTTTTCAGATACGACCTAGTTAAATAAATGCTTTTACTTTAATGTAAGAATAAGATAATCCATAATAAATACAGAGGCAAATCCACATAATATACCCAAAATAACACCACAGATTACATCAGACAGATAGTGCACTCTAAGGTAAATTCTTGAAAATGAAACCAAAAGTGCAATTATAAGAATAGCACACCATATAGGCATAGGACATCTTATTATAGCTAGGGTAGCAACTGAAATTGATGACGCTGTGTGTCCTGACGGAAATGAGTAGAAGCTTGGTCGCTTTACAATAAGGTCTTCGTTCTCTAGCTTATGGCAAGGTCGCATACGACATACAAGGTGCTTTATAATTCCTTCTCCTATTATAGCTGTAATGCTTATTGAAACAAGAATATTTACACCAATATATGTTGTAGGTGAATTAATAAAAAATGGTATGCTTATTAAAAGCCATATAATACCCTTTGTACCAAGCATAGTAAAGAATATCATTATCCGATTTAAAACAGGAGAATGTAGTCTACCTATCCAATCTACAACCATATCATCAATATATTGAATTCGTTTAAGCATAAGTATCTCCTCTGGCTTTAAAATCAGTCGTTTTCAAATGGTGATTGCTCGCTTACTTTTTTTGATGTTAAAAATTCAACAGAACGCTCAATAGAATCCTTAGAGGTACCCCAATCCTGTCCGTTTGCACGGTAGTCAAACATTGTACAGAAATGTGCAATATCTGCTTTAAGATTTTTTAAATAGCCACCTGTAAGCTTAGCTGTAACCTTGTAAAAATCAGGCAACAGCTTTGAGCTGATTCCTTTGTTTGTTGCAGCCTTCATAAGCATTGTATAGTGCTTCATACAAATATAAGGCTGTTCTGCATATAGCTTTCTGAATTCTTCCTCTTTTTCCCAAGTTTTAAATATTGTTTCCATAAGGTGTTGCATACCCCAAGCCATTTTGTTACAAACATAGCAGGTATGCTGAAGCTCGTCCAGCTTTGCAAGCTTCTTTTTGTCAGGCTTGCCCTTTACATCCTCTGGAATAAGCTCTGTCATAATTTTATCAAGATGTGTATCTAAAATCAAGGCATTTGGTAAACGCTTACCATGATGAACCATCATATTAAAATGGTTGTAGCAAAAGCCAAGATTATTTGTATCTGTGCGAATATCAGGCTCCATCATTGCAGCACCTGTTATATATTCTACATAGTTTTTTTCAAGCATAGCCTCCATACGGCACATAGGACATCCACATTTTGGTGTAAATACATCGTTAATAGGTATTGTACATATATTTTCTCTCAAGGCTTACCCCTCCACAAATATTCAAATCCTGTATTTATTGTAGCACAAAACAGATAATTATGGTATATTATTTTTAATAAATTATTGTTAATTTTAAAGGAATTTTTTTATGAGGATACAATACAGCGATAACAATGTTATAATTGAAGAAATTTCGTCGTTTAATCTTGAGCAGACGCTCGAATGTGGGCAGTGCTTCAGGTGGGAAAAGCTTTCGCCTGATAAATATTATGGTGTAGCCTATGGTAAGGCTTTGACTATAAGTCAGCAGGGACAGACTGTAACACTGCACAATTGTACTCGGGCTGACTTTGAAGGGATATGGTTTAACTATTTTGATTTAGGCACAGATTACGACGAAATAAAAAATGAGCTTGCACAGCTACATCCTGTTTTAAAGGACGCACAGCAGTATGCTCCTGGTATAAGAATTTTAAGACAAGAGCCATGGGAGGCACTATGCTCATTTATAATTTCTCAGAATAACAACATACCAAGAATAAAGGGTATAATAAAAAGATTATGCGAAGCTTTTGGAGAGAAGCTAGAGGGTAACAATTACAGCTTTCCAACAGCAGAGGTGCTAAGTAAATATACAGCTGATGATTTAGCAATACTTAAAAGTGGGTTCAGGGCAAAGTATATTGTAGATGCTTCTCAAAGGGTAGCAAATAAAGAGGTTGATTTGAATAATGTAATCAGCCTGCCAACAGAACAGGCAAGGCAGGAGCTGATAAAAATAAAGGGAGTTGGCCCAAAGGTTGCAGATTGCACTATGCTTTATGGTATGGGCAAAACAGATTGCTTTCCACTTGATGTGTGGATGAAACGAGCTATGCAGGTGCTATTCCCAACCCTTACACCACAAAGCTTTGGAAAAAATGCAGGGGTTGCACAGCAGTATATATTCCATTATAGCCGTATGAATCCACAGCTGTTTGATGATAAGGCTTAATAATGATAAACAAATTAAGTATATCATAAATAGAGTGTAGTTGTTGTATTTGTAAATAATGGAAGGATTGTTTGACAAAAACGATTTTTAGGAATATAATGTACTTGTACAATTTACTACAGTAAAAAAATAAAGTACTGTATAGTGTTAGGAGGTAATTTTTTATGTTTAAAAGATTAGGCAAAAAGGTTTTAACAATTATTATGGCTACTATGCTAGTAGCAGGTATGGCTTCTGTAAGCACATCAGCTGTTGAGGTGCCAACTGAGGAGAGCACAGTTGAGGCTACAGGTACTACAAGCACATATTTTGATGAGCTTTCAGGTGTTAAGCTAGAGAGTGACGAATTGAACTTTGATGATGTAACAGTTACAATTCTTGACAACAGCTTTATGGCTGAGTATGTACCAGGCTTATTCGAAAAGGCATACACAATTAATATCTACAATAATGATTATGAGCTTGTTGATTTAGACACAACAGCAGTTACAGCTTATCTACCTTGTGAAGAGGATGGTCTTGAGGTTGGATATGTAGCTCCTGAGATAGAGTCTGTTTATGGAGTACCAGCAGAGTATGTTGACGGTTGCTATAAGGCAGAGATGTTTGGCAATGGTGATTATGTAATCTGCGACTATTACTTTGTTGATGGCACAAGCGATATGATCGAGCAGAAATTAACTCACGAAGAATCAGGCATAAGCGTAGAGGGTATGATTGAAACAGATAGTATGCTAGCTGTTGTAGACGTTGTAAAGGTTCTTGAGGATCTAGTTAGCTGGATTAAGGATATGGGCTCTGTTGAGGGTGCCGAGGTTGAGGTTAGCACAGAGGTTTTAGATGCTTTAGACGCTTTAAAGGGTATAGACGGATATCTTGTTTATCCTGTAAGAAATCTATTCTTAGCTAAAACATCTGGCGAGCTAGTTGTTAATCTACCTAGCGAGCTTGAGGGCTACGAAGTAAGAAATATGGATCTTCTTTCTGAAAAGGTTCAGGAGGGTGATTTCTCAGAGCTAGAGAAATATGCAGATGTTCTATCAGAGGAAGCATTCAAAACAAAGACTAACGAAGAAATTGCTAAGGACGTTAACGCTCTGATTGATACACTATTTGCTAAGCTAACAGCTGAGTATGCTGATGGTAATTATTCTGTTGCTACAGAAAGCCTAGGCTTGTTCCTTATAGTACCAGAAAATTCTTTCTATGTAACAGCTGAGGATGTACAGGTTATGAGAGAAGAGATGGAGAAGCAGGAGGCTGAAAAACCAACAGAGGCTCCAACACAGGTTGCTACAGAGGCTCCAACACAGGCACCTACACAGGCTCCAACACAGGTTGCTACACAGGCACCTACACAGGCTTCTACACAGGCTCCAACACAGGCAGCTACACAGGCAGCTACACAGGCTAGCTCTGTAGTTTCAACAGGCGACAGCACAAACCTACTTGCTCTTCTTATGATGCTAGGTGCTTCTACTGCTACAGCTTTTACATTAAGAAAAAAGAGATTATCAAAGTAATCAAATAACAAATATAAACCACCTGCGTAGTTAAACGTAGGTGGTTTGCTTTTTTGTTTATAATTTTAACAGCTAGTATAATACTAAGCTCCATTATAAAATAGACTTCTTTACGGTATGCTTTGCACCAAGCTTCATACTACGTTACAGAAAGGCGACAGCCTTCCTGTGGATTGGTATTCGTCTGCTACAAAATCTGCTCGCAAATCCTTGTTCACATTTTTAAAGAGCTTAGTATAAAAGCTCTTTAAAATGAATTGTAGATATATTTTTAATAGTAGTTGTGTGATAGTATATTATGAAAGAACGCTTGACAATGCAAATCTATAGGACTATAATGGCTGTGTTATTATAGTTTATATTTGATAATTACCTGTAATTTAGGAGGTTATTTTAATGTTAAAAAGAATCGGTAAAAAAGCATTACCTATTATTATGGCTACTATGATAGTAGCAGGTATGGGCTCTGTAAGCACATTGGCAGTAAATACAGCTGTTGCAGGCTCGTCTGCGTTAAATACAGCTATTCCAGCTGAAATGCCTGCAGAAGACTCTACAGGTGACTGTACTATTGGTGAAACAATTACTGAGGATTATTATAACGATCACCGTACAAATATCAGTCTTTCAAGTGATGACCTCAATTTGTCTACAGTTAATGTTATGGTTATAAAAGGTGAAGTAGATCCATATATTAGTATGAGCAGATACTTAGAGGTGTACGATATTGATCTTTACCAGAATGATACCGGAATCAATGAAATTGATTTTGAAAAATACAATGTTACATTGTCACTACCTTGCAACAGAGATGATTGCTATATAATCTATAGGGATTATAGGGGTGGAAAGCCTGTTCAGCTTGAGGCAGAATATGTTAACTCCAGCTACAATGTAAGAATGCCAGGTGCAGGTGCATATATGATCTCTGAAAAGCCTTTGGCTGAGGGTGAAGGTGAGCTTATTGAACAGACATTAGTTGACAAAGCCACAGGCGTGAGTGTTAAGGGTATGATTCCTACAGGCAGTAATTTGGTTGTTGTTGATATTGCAGATGCAGTAATGGATTATATGAAGAGCTCTGGGGATAAGATTGATATTGAGCTCACCGAAGAAGAGCTTGCTATGCTTGCTAATATTGATTATTATATAGTTTATGTTGAAAGAAACTTAAATGTATCTGCAACAGAGGGTGAGCTTACTGTTTCTTTGCCTAACGATAACAATGACTGTGAAGTAAGATATATCTATGATGTTCCAAATGACTCTGAGCTTGGGGACTATCTTCGCTCAGCAAGAGAAGCTATTACTGGTGAGATAATGCTACCAACAATGTCAGATGAAGAGTTTGCAGAGGAGATAAATTCTATTATTGACTCGATAGCACCTGTAATTGAGTCTGAATATGTTGATGGTAATTATGTAGTTAATAAAGAAAAACCAGGCTATTTTATAGTTGCACCAAAGGGCTCTGTATATGCTACAGCTGACCATGTGAAAAGAATGAGAGAAAAGAAAGAAAATGCAACAGAAATGCCAACAGCACCTGTAACCGATCCTGTTGTTGATACTCCAACTCAGCCTCAGCAGTCAGCTACTGAGCAGAGCACAGCTCCTACACAGGCAACAGCACAGGCTACAACAGCAACAACAGCAACAACAGCAACAACAGCACAGGCTACAACAGCTCAAACAGCAGGCAAGGGTGCAGTTGCAACAGGTAATGGTGCAAAGGCTTTTGCTTTGGCTATTGCATTAGGTACAGCAACAGCTACAATTCTTGCATTCAGAAAAAAGAGATTATCAAAGTAATCAATAAACAAGAACACCACCTGTAAAAAAATACAGGTGGTGTTTTATTTGTTAATTATATCTGGAATCGTGGGAATATAGCATAAAGGCACTATGTATTCCATCTATATACTCAAAGCCTATCTGTCGTGATTCCTTATAGTAAATGATAGAATCCTTCTTGAGAATACCTTTGCTTTCAAAATCCTTTAAAACCTTCAATGCTAATTCTGCCTTCTTGCCCTCATCAGCGTTTTTGAATTCTGTGCTTTTACATAGCTCAGATAAGGCGTCGCTTACCTGCATTGTACGCTCAGCACGAGTGTAGGCAGTTTCAGCTTCCTCTGTTGAGGCAGTAGCAGTTTCTGTTATAGGCTCTGTTGAGGCTGTTGAAGTTTCTGCTATAGGCTCTGTTGCTGAGGCTTCAGCCTTTGCTGTGCTTTGATTGCAGGCACTAAGGGCAATAGTGCTTGCTATAAGCAATAAGGATAAGAAAATTTTTTGCTTTGCATAATAATTATCTCGTTTTATTTGGTCTATATAAATTATAAATGCTTAGCATTATAATGTCAATATTCGCTTATTGCTAGTAGTACATAAGAAGTAATATAGAAGTGAAAATAAAATATTTTTTCTTATTTTGAAAAATCATTGACAAAATGGTGCTTTTATAGCTATACTGTAAAATGTCAAATTGTTGTATTTTTGATATATATCTATCTGGGGGTGCATAAATTGAGTGAGAATACTGTCGTATCTCTAAAGAATATCGAGGTTGTATTTGATGATGAGGTTATCCTTGATAAAATTAACCTTGATATAAAGGACAGAGAGTTTATAACACTTTTGGGGCCTAGTGGTTGTGGTAAAACTACTACGCTAAGAATTATCGGAGGCTTTTTAGAGCCTGACGGTGGAGATGTATATTTTGAGGGTAAAAGAATTAATGATCTTCCGCCAAATAAACGTAATGTAAATACGGTGTTTCAGAAATACGCCCTGTTTCCACATTTAAACGTTTATGAAAATATAGCATTTGGATTGAAATTGCAAAAGAAATCTAAAGAAGAAATAGACGGAGCTGTAAAGAAAATGCTTGCAGTTGTAGACCTTAAGGGCTACGAAAAGCGTCCTATCTCTAAGCTTTCGGGTGGTCAGCAACAGCGTGTGGCTATTGCAAGAGCCTTGGTGTGCGACCCTAAGGTGCTTTTGCTTGACGAGCCTTTGGGTGCGTTAGACCTTAAGCTTCGTAAGGATATGCAAATCGAGCTTAAACAGCTACAGCACCAGCTAAGAACAACCTTCGTTTTCGTTACCCACGATCAGGAAGAGGCACTTACAATGTCTGACAGAGTTGTTGTAATGAATAATGGTAAAATAGAGCAGATAGGTACGCCTACTGATATTTATAACGAGCCTGCAAATGCCTTTGTAGCTGACTTTATAGGAGAAGCGAATATCCTTAACGGTATTATGAAGGAGGATTACAGGGTAATTTTACAGGGCAAAGAAATAGAGTGTAGTGATAAGGGCTTTAAGCCTTATCAGCCTGTTGATGTTGTAATTCGTCCTGAGGATATAGAGGTAGTTGCACCAGAAAAGGGCTTGCTTGTGGGTAAGGTAACTAATGTAGTATTTAAGGGTGTACATTATGAAATGGGCGTTGACTGTGAGGGCTGTCAGTGGATTATCCACAGCACACGCTGTGAGCCAGTGGGTAAAGAAATTGGTATGAGCTTTATTCCAGACAATATACATATAATGAATAAGCTATTCCCTACCGAGAATAATATCTTCAAGGCTACAGTTATCAGTAGCGATTCTGAAGAAAACTCAATGGAAATTGAAATTGAAGATGAGATTGTAACAGTAGAGGGTCATTGCTATGCAGAGGATACAGTGCTTGAAATAACTCTGCCACCATCTGATATTTATATTGCTGGTGACGGTAATGGTCAGCTAGAGGCATATATTGAGTCTGTTATATACAAGGGTGAATATAACGAGATTATTATGGAAACAGAAAATCACAAATGGCTTATGACAAGTATGCAGGACGAACAGGTTGCTACTACTGCACCTATCTGCTTTAAATTTGATAATGCTCACTTTACAGTAGTAGAGGAAATCGGGGGTGACAACGAATGAAATCAAAGGCACCGTCAATTCCTTACTTGATATGGATGCTTTTCTTTACAATTATTCCACTTGTTATGGTGGTTTACTATGCGTTTACCGACTCTTCAGGAGCCTTTACGCTACAATCATTTGTTGACAGCCTTTATTATAAAGAGGTTTTTATCCGTTCATTGTGGATAGCGTTTTTATCAACTGCTATTTGCTTGCTTATTGCTTATCCGTTAGCCTATATAATGTCACGAGCAAAGCAACAACAGCGTAATCTGCTTACTATGCTTTTAATGCTTCCTATGTGGATGAACTTTATTTTAAGAATATATGCATGGGTTTTGCTGTTGCAGAATGACGGACTTGTAGATGTGGGTGTAAAGCTACTGGGCTTTGATGTAGCCCTGCTTGGTAATCAGGGTGCTGTTGTGCTGGGTATGGTTTATAACTTCTTACCTTTTATGGTGTTGCCTGTACATTCGGTAATGCTTAAAATAGATAACAGACTTATTGAGGCAGCCGAGGACCTTGGTGCAAATAAGCTAAGGGTATTCAGCAAGGTTGTTTTTCCTCTTAGTATTCCTGGTATTATCAGTGGAATTACTATGGTTTTTGTTCCTACTGCAAGTACATTCCTTGTAGCACAGTATCTTGGTGGTACAGGCGACAAGATGATTGGTGACGTAATAGAGAACATATTCCAAAGAGATAAAAACGTAGGCTCGGCTATTTCGCTGGCTCTTATGGTGATTATCTTGCTGTTCATAATATTTATGAACAAGTTTGGTGACGAGGAGGCAGCTGTGGTATGAGAAAGAAAGGAAAAATCTTCTCTAATATCTATATAACTCTGGTAATGATTTTTCTATATATCCCCATTGCCGTGCTTATTCTTTATTCGTTTAACGATGGTAAAACCTCTGTATGGAAGGGCTTTACCCTGAAATGGTATGTAGAGCTTTTTAATAACAGCTCTATTATGACATCTCTTTACAATACATTAATAGTTGCTGTGCTGGCTGCTATTATTTCTACTGTACTTGGTACAATGGCTGCTATTGGTATTTATAATATGAAAAAGCCTGTGCGTAGCCTTGTTACTAATGTATCTAATATGCCTATAATCAACCCTGAAATTGTAACAGGTGTTTCGTTTATGCTGTTGTTTACATTCTTAGGCAATATATTTGATTTTGAAATGGGCTTTGCTACAGTGCTTATTGCACATATAAGCTTCTGTACACCTTATGTAATATTAAATGTAATGCCAAAGCTAAGACAAATGGACAATAGCTTGTACGAGGCAGCTCTTGATTTAGGCTGTAATCAAAGACAGGCATTCTTTAAGGTGGTAATGCCAGAAATTATGCCTGGTGTTGTGTCGGGTATGCTTATGTCCTTTACATACTCGCTTGATGACTTTGTTATCACATATTTTACAAGAGGTCCAAAATTCCAGACACTACCTATTGAAATATACACAATGCTTAAAAGAAGAGTTTCGCCAACAATAAACGCTCTTTCAACCCTGCTTTTTGTTGTAACAATTACTATTCTTGTTATAGTTAATATAAGAGAAAGCAGACTTAATAAAGAAAAGGGCATAAAGGCGTAGGCTTATTATCAGAGTAAAGGAGAGTAAAAATTGAAAAAGATATTTTGCGTTTTGCTTAGTGCAGTTTTAGTAGGCTCTACAGCTGTAGTGCTTACAGGCTGTGGAGAGAAAAAAGAGGAGCTTAATGTTTTTAACTGGGGTGAGTATATCTCTAACGGCGAAGACGGTGCTCTTGACACTATTGCCGAGTTTGAAGAGAGATATAACGTAAAGGTTAATTACACTAATTATGAGTCAAATGAGGAGATGTATAATCTTCTTAAGGAAAGTAATTCGTCCTATGATGTAATTATCCCTTCTGACTATATGATAAGCAAGCTTATCGAAGAGGATATGCTTGAAAAGCTAAACTTTGATAATATTCCAAACTTCAAGAATATTATGGAGGACTACAAAACTACTGATTTTGACCCTAAGGGTGAGTACTCTGTACCATATTCATGGGGTGTAGTTGCACTTGCATACAACAAAACAATGGTTACAGAAAAGCCAAAGAGCTTTGATGTACTATGGAATGAAAAATACAGTGGCAACATTCTTATGTTCAACAACTCAAGAGATGCTATGGCTATTGCTATGAAGCTAAAGGGCATTACTCCTACAACAGTAACAACAAAGGATATAGATGTAGCCTCTGCTTATCTTAAGGAGCAAAAGCCACTGCTTAAAAAGTATGTAATGGATCAGGTGTTTACCGAAATGGAAACTGATCAGGCTGCATTGGCACCTTACTATGCTGGTGACGTTGCAATAATGATGAGCAATAACGAGAATCTTGACTATGCATTGCCAGAGGAGGGCTCTAACCTGTTTATAGACTCAATGTGTATTCCAAAATCTACACAGAATAAGGAGCTTGCTGAAAAGTTTATAAACTATATGCTGGAGGCAGAGGTAGCAAAGGCTAATGCAGAGTATATAGGCTATTCAACACCAAATCAGGCAGCCTACGATATTCTTGACGAAGAAACAAAGAACAACGAGCTTATCTACCCACCTAAGGAGTATTTAGATAAGTGCTACACCTTCTCTAACCTGCCACAGGATGTATATGACTATATGCAGAACGAATTTTTAAAGGTTCAGAGCTGATATTAATATTTACGTTTTATTTAGCTAACACTTTTTTAACAAGTGTTAGCTAAAATTGTTTATAGTCTAAAAATACTACATTTTTATTTATGGTGGTGGTATAATCTGTAGGTTGTTATATTGACTTTTATTAAAAAAAGTTTAAAATAGGTATTATGGGAATTGTGTAATTAGGGCTTTATTTTATTAGCAAAACAGCATAATATAAGGCTGTTGATATAGCTTGTTTATAAAACAGAGGATTATAGCTTTAATAGCTTTAAAAATATATTTACATATTTAACTGAATTTAAACTGAATGGGTGAGAATAATTGTTCCAGATTTTTGAAGAGCATAAGGGATTTTTAGGACAGATTGTAAGACTTGCTAAAAATGAGCTTATAAAAACCTACAAGGGCTCAGTTATTGGTCCGTTGTGGTCGGTGGTAAAGCCTTCCTTTACATTGTTTGTGTATTGGTTTGCGTTTTCGCTTGGCTTTAGAAAAGCAGGCGATGTAGAGGTATTTATAAATGGTGATACCGTTGTATTCGGTAGATTTTTATTTATACTGGTTGGCTTTGTGCCTTGGTTTTTTATGCAGGAAAGTATAATACACGGTATGAAATCTATAAGGATAAACAGGCATTTTGTAACTAAGGTGTCGTTCCCTGTTTCAACAATTATGACATATACCCTGCTGTCAAAGCTTTATGTTCAGCTTTTCTTGTGTGCTATTATGACGGTGTTGGTTATTATACTTAATGGTATGCTTACGCT
This sequence comes from Acutalibacteraceae bacterium, assembly GCA_036309525.1. GTDB lineage: Bacteria > Bacillota > Clostridia > Oscillospirales > Acutalibacteraceae > CAG-964. The sequence continues at coordinate 62,676 of JAXJTP010000079.1, forward strand.
TTATGCGTTACAGCTGTTGCTGTTAATACCACTTATGTATTTCTTTTTCTTGTTTTTATCATGGACAACTGCACCAATGGCAGCCTTTAGTGCCGATTTTGACAATATGGTAATGTCAATAATGACAGGTATATTCTGGCTTTCTGGTATTATGTATAACTCATATGATATGGGCAGTGGAACCTTGGATTTAGTAATGAAGCTTAACCCTATCAACTTCTTTGCGAATGGCTACAGAAAGGCATTGCTATATAACCAGTTTATATGGAATGACCCTGTGGAGATTGCTATTTTTGCTTTGGAGTTTGTTTTTGTATTTGTTTTTGGAATGTACAATTATAACAGACTTCGTAAGAGAATTCCTGATGTATTGTAATTAGAAAGGTAGATTGCAATGGCAGAAGAAAAAACAATGATTAAATTTGACAATGTGTCAAAGGAATATATACTATTCAAGAACGATCGTGAGCGTTTTAAGTCTTTATTTATAAAGCCTAAAAACGCAAAGCGTCATAAGGCACTTAAGAATGTTTCTATTGAAATATTCGAGGGCGAAAGTGTGGGAATTATAGGTGACAACGGTGCAGGTAAGTCTACACTGCTTAAAATGATTACTGGTGTTGCTTTCCCAGACAGTGGCGAGGTAGCTGTAAATGGCTCGGTAGCAGCTTTGCTTGAGCTTACAGCAGGCTTTGCACTTGAAATGACAGGCAGAGAGAATATTTATCTTAGAGGCTATACACTAGGACTAAAGGATAGCTATATAAAAGAAATTGAGCCTAAAATAGTAGAATTTTCAGAGCTGGGTGACTATATAGACCAGCCTGTAAGAACATACTCAAGTGGTATGAAAATGCGTCTGGGCTTTGCTATTAATGTTAATATTGACCCTGATATTCTTGTAATAGATGAGGCTTTAAGCGTAGGTGACGCTACATTTAGAAAGAAGTGTAAAAACAGAGTAGGCGAGATAATAAAGCAGGGTAAAACTGTACTGTTTGTTAGCCACTCTAAGGACAGTGTAAAGGAAATGTGCCAGAAGGCAATTTACCTTAAAAAGGGCGAGGTTAAGTTTGCAGGAGATGTAAACGAGGCTTTTAAGGTGTATGAAGCTGATAAAGCTGAAAAGAAAAAGAAATAACACATAATTGATTTGAATTATTTTCTTTGGATTTAAGGAAAGGTAAGTGAATTTATATGGTAACTGCAGTAGTTTTTGCAGGTGGCGTTGGTGCCAGAATGAAATCAGTAGAAATTCCAAAACAGTTTTTGGAGGTAGACGGTAAGCCTATTATTATAAGAACATTAGAAAACTTTCAGCAACACAGCGAGGTTGACAATATAGTAATTGCGTGCTTAGAGGCTTGGATTGAAAAGCTGGACGAGCTTGTAAAGAAGCATTGCATTACAAAGGTGCTTAAAATTGTACCTGGTGGCGAGAATGGTCACGGCTCAATTCATAATGGTTTGCTTGCAGCACAGCAGTATGCTGGCAATAAGGGCGATGATATTGTTCTTATTTGTGATGGTGTAAGACCTTTGCTTTCAGATGAGCTTATCTCTAACTGCATAAAAACAGCAAGAGAGTACCAGACAGCTGTACCTGTTACACGCAGTATTGACTCTGTACTTGAGAGTAAGGACGGTAAAACCTGTTCAAAGAGCCTGCCTCGTGGCGAAATGTTTATCACACAGGCACCACAGGGCTACACAATGAATAAAATTATGTGGGCACACGACGAGGCTGAGAAGCGTGGCATTACTAACCCTATTTCAAGCTCAGAGCTTTTAATTGAGCTGGGCGAAGAGGTGCAGATTTTTATTGGTGACAGAGATAACATCAAGGTAACTACACCAGAGGATATGAGATTTTTAAGAGCGTATTATTATTACAGAAGATACGAGAACTTTGCAAGAGAGGCTTCACTTTATGGCATATGAAATTAATACTCTGATTCACGAGTATATTTATAACGATATTCTAACAGTAGCAGACGCACAGCTACCTTGGAATAAGATGAACAACAAAACAATCCTTATTACAGGTGCAGGTGGCTTTATAGGCTACTACCTTACAATGGCTATGCTTATCAGAAACGACCTTTACGGTGACAATATAAAGGTTATTGCTCTTGTAAGAAATAAAGAGAAAACAGAAAAGCGTTTTGGTGATGTGCTTAACCGTGACGACATAAAGGTTGTTGTTCAGGATGTATGCAGTGATATTGATATAGAGGATAAGGCTGACTATGTTATTCACGCAGCTAGTCAGGCTAGTGCATATTTCTTCGAAAATGACCCTGTAGGTACTATCGACGCTAACCTTACAGGCACATACAAGGTGCTTGAATACGCAAGACGCTGTAACGCTGTAACACTATTTGTTTCAAGCCTTAAGGTTTATGGTGCTTTGCATACAGGTAAGGATAAAATTGAAGAAACCGACATTGGATATCTTGACCATACATCATATAAAAATTGCTATGCACAGGGCAAAAGAGCCTCTGAAACCTTGTGTGCTTCATTTAACAAGCAGTATGGTATGAGCATAAAAATAGCAAGACCAAGCTACATTTATGGCCCTTCAAGCCTTGACGATGACAGAGTATGGGCACAGTTTATTGCTAACATTGTAAGAAATCAAAGCATTCTTTTAAAGAGTGCAGGTGCTCCATACCGTTCATTCTGCTATGTTACAGATACAGCAACAGCATTGCTAAAGATAATGCTTGACGGTAAGGATGTTTACCCATACAATATTTCTGCTGAGCATTCAAATGTAACAATCAGAAACTTTGCAAAGTGTGCAGTAGAGGCATTCCCAGAAAGAGGTCTTACACTGTCGTTTGCAAATAAAGAGGACGAAAAGGAGCCTGTGCTATCCTTAATGGGTGGTACACCAGAAATTCTTGACAGCACAAGATTAAATTCAATAGGCTGGCAGGCTAATGTAGACCTTACCGAGGGTATAAAGCGAGCTGTAAAAATAGTAGAGCTACAAAATAGTTGATAAACGAGGAATATAATGGAACTTTACAAGGTACTTGGGCAATATGAGCTTGACTGGGCTTATCATGTTGCTACACATAAGGAATATCCTTATGATAAGCTGAAGAATAAAAGAGTATATGTAGCAGGCAATCAGGAGTTTTTCTCTAAGGCTGTGGTTTACTTTTTATTCGGCTTGAACGACCTGAAAAAATTAAATATAAAAATTACATTGGTTGGTGAAAACACCTCTGTTTTAAATGAGATTTTTCCAGCTCTGCTAAAAAGAGAGGACTTCACATTCAGACTAGCCGAGGATTTAGAAAAGCTTGACGAGGGTGCAGATTTCTTTATATATACAGGCTGTTGCAGTAAGGCTCTTGAGCGTTCACCACTATTTTTTATTGAAGAAACAAACAGAATAAAGCGTTGTCTTGCTTTTGCAGGTAAGGCAAAGGTTGAAAGATTTATTCTTTTCTCTGATTACCGTGTATATGGTAAGCTTGAAAGAGGTGTGTTTGTTTCTGAAAATGAATATGGAATAGTAGATTTTACAAAGGGCAGTGGCTTTGACGCTGAGCTATTCCAGACACTTGAGGCTCTTACAGGTATTTATGGCAAGGAATATGGCTTTGAATATAATATTTTGCGTTCAGGCATTATGCTTGGTGCAGGCACAGGCTTTGACGGTAATCTGTTTTACGATTTGTTTAAGGCTGTTGCTGAGGGAAAAGAGTTTGAGCTTGTAAGGTCACAGAAGAAATATTCGTTTACATATATAAACGACTTTCTCAATGCTTTATTCTGGGCTATGGCAAAAATGCCAGAAAATCAGAAATATAATGTAGTAAGCAAGGATTGTACAATATCAACAGGCTTGCTTGCAGAAAAAATATATGATATATTCCCAGAGCAGTGCAAAATAAAGCTTTTTGATATAGGCAGAGACCCTGATTTTGGTGTAGCTATGAATTGTCAGCTGTTGCCTTTACACGGCTTTGAGCCAGAGGTTACAATGGATGATATTATCCAGCTTATGGTTACAAGCTATAAAACAAAGGAAAATGAGCTGTTTTTATACCAAAGCTCACATCAGGGTAAGCTAGATAATATTCAAAGGGTTTTACTTGGCTATCTGCTTGATGTAGACAGAATATGCAAAAAGCATAAAATTAAATATTTTCTTGGTGGAGGCACATTATTAGGTGCTATCCGTCACAAGGGCTTTATCCCTTGGGACGACGACGCAGATATTATGATGCTAAGAGAGGATTACGATAAATTCTTAAGGGTTGCACAGTCAGAGCTACCACCAACATTATTTTTGCAAACCTCAGATACAGACAAAAACTGTCACTATCCGTTTGCTAAGATAAGAATTAAGGATACAATGTATGCCACATATTATTCAAAGGCTCATACAGGTATGAATAACGGTATGCCGTTTGATATTTTCTCTCACGACCAGACAGCAAATTCAAAGCTAGGCAGAAAGCTACATTTACAGTTTACATTGCTTATAAGAACAATGATATTCAGTAAATGGAATAAAAGAGATGTAGATAACGGGCATAAAATTCAATCCTTCTTTGCGAATATTCTGAAGGTAATTACACCTATACCTGTTTCTGAATGGATACAGTATAAAATATTTAACCTGTTTAATAAGAGGAAAGACGCAAAATACCTTTATGACGGAATGGGCAGAAATGTATACAAGGGAGATTTCCCTAAGTATTATTTAGATGAGGCTATAGAATGGGAGTTTGAAGGCTATAAATTCCCTGTGCCAAAGGAATACGACAAATATTTGCGTTATCTCTACGGAGACTATGAGCAATTAATCTTGCCATGGCAACGCCAAACCTGCCATAATATTATGGTTATGGATTTGGGTGAGTATTGCAGATTTAATCTGCCACCAAAAAATAAGTAGTAATTATATTTTATATAGTAAGTAATTTATCCCCACAAAAGCGAGTTAAAAGCCTTTGTGGGGATTTTTGTGCGTTGCTTTGTGGACGTAAAAAAGAAGCTTTGGCTTAAAATTGGAATTTTGCATAATAGACAAACCTATATTGTAATGCTATAATGAGAAAAACTCTGTTTAGAAGATAGCTATAGATAATGATGAAATAAAGAAACAGGAGAGATATTATGGCGTACTCATTATTAGCACATTTATATCCACATATAAGAGGCTCTCAGGAGGATATTGCAACATACTCTCTGCAATACCTATTGTTACAATCTAAGGAGCTTAACAGAGCATTTACAAAGAGAATTTCTGATGCTTTGCATATTAAGAGTGAAGATATACTTCAATATGTGTGTCAGGTAACAGGTAAAAGTGAAGAGAAAGAAAGACCAGATATGGTAGGAATTGATTCTGTAGGTAACGAAGCTATTATTTGCGAAATGAAGTTTTATGCAACCTTAACAGCAAATCAGCCAAATACATATTTAGACCGTCTTATTAAATGTGGTGGAAAGGGTTTGCTTTTTGTTTGTCCAGCTACTCGCAAAACTAGCCTGTGGGCAAAGCTTAATGAGCTTTGTGGTGGACGCAATATTGATAAAATTGATGATAGCTGTATCAGGGTAGATGGTGTTAGCCTTGCGATTATTACGTGGGGTGAGATTATTGAATTGCTAAAGCAGGTTGCGTCTTCGGTTGCAATAAGCTTTTCAGCAGATGTTGCTCAGCTGGAGGGCTATTGTGCTAAGCTTGACAGCGAGGCGTTTATTCCTTTTTCAGCAGTAGATTTATCGGCTGAAACAGCAAAGAAATGTGAACGCTATTATCAGGTTGTTGATGAGGTTATAGAATTATTCTGTGCTGATAAAAGATATGAAGCGTCAAAGAAAAAGCTAAAGGCATCTCCTTACAGAAAGGGCTATACTCAATACCTATATATAGATAAAATGACATTGTCGTTAAAATATGATAGAGATATGTGGAATAACCCAGCGTGTGTTGAAACACCATTTTGGGTAGCTATCAGAGATGAAAATTGGAAGCTGAACGAAGATATGATTAAAAAATATGATACCTTTCCAGAAAACAATAAACAGATGTTTTGGGGTGTTATATACCTTGCTTTAGAACCTTTGCAAAACGCTACATTATCTGAGGTTTGTGAGGATATTAAGAAGCAGATTGAGAAATATATTGATATTATAGGACAACGCTCGACCTTGTAGGAAACTATAAGGTCTTTTGTTATTTATGTCATAATTTTTATCACAAGGCTTATTTTTATGGTTGATTAATCGCATATTTATGCGATAATTCGTTGACTTTTAAAATAAAAAGTAGTATTATGTAATAAATAAGTAAAAATGTGGTAGACGTGCGAGTGCTATGTGTTGAGTAAAAGCTTTCTGTTGTACAAAACACCAGAGCAGTCGCTTATTTTTCACTATTAACCAAGCAAGTGCTTGACACGAAAAGAGGTAAGGCTGTCATTAAATATGACAAATTAAATGAATATGGAATCTGAGCGTAAAAAAGAAGTAATTAATATTTGCTTAGACCATTTCATAGATAATGGTCTGGAAGCTTCTACAAGAAGTCTTAGCAAAGCGTTGAATTTGCAGAATGCAGGGCTGTATTATTATTTTGAAAGCAAAGACGAGGCAGTTGTGCTATGTGCTGAAGAAGCAGTTTATCGATTAGAAAATCGTCTTATTGCACCTGCTATGAAGGAGATAAAAAATCCTGAGCTAATGCTTAAACAAATACAGTCTTGTGCAGATGAAATGGCACCTACTATGAGGTTTCTTGTTTCTGTTTGTGTTAGCGAAACATATAGAGAAAAAATTAAACCAGTTTTAAACAGGCTATCTAGTCGCTATGAGCAATATTCTGAAAGGTTTGCAGAAGAACTAAACTGTGAGCTAGAAGAGATAGAGCCATATGTATATATGGGTGCTACTGCTGTAGCGAACTATATGATTTTTGGTGAGGATAATATTATCTATCCTCAATTCAAAATTATAAAAAAGAAAATCAGTAAACTGCTATTAGCTTAAAGGAAAGGTACTAATATTATGAGAATCAAACTTGCAATTTTAGAGAAGGACCAGAGCTATTTAAATAGAATTGTGTCTGCGTTCAATAAAAAGTATTCAGATAAATTTGAAATCTATTCATTCACAGATTCAAATGTTGCTATGAATACCTTAGATAGTGTAAAAATAGATGTTCTTGTGGCTAGTGAGGGCTTTGAGATTGATTTTACTCAGCTACCAAAAAGATGTGGCTTTGCGTACTTTGTGGATTCTAAGGGAATAGATACGCTGAATAATCAGCGAGCTATTTGTAAGTATCAAAAGGCAGAGCTTATTTATAAACAGATTTTAAGCGTTTACTCAGAAAACGCAGGTAATATTGCTGGATTTAAAATAGAGGATGAGAATGCAACAAGACTAATCACCTTTACTTCACCTTGTGGAGGTGTAGGAACATCTTCTATGGCAGCAGCATGTGCATTACATTTTGCTTCACAGGGTAAAAGAACACTTTATCTTAATTTAGAAAAGTATGGCTCTTCTGATGTATTCTTCAGTGCCGAGGGTCAATTTGATATGAGTGATATTATCTTTAGCTTAAAGAGCAAAAAGGCTAATTTGTCACTAAAGCTTGAAAGCTGTGTTAAGCACGATCCTAGAGGTGTATTCTTTTATTCTCAGACAAAGATTGCACTTGATATGCTGGAGCTAAATGCAGGAGATATTACTCGCCTTATTACAGAGCTTAAGAATTCTGGAACATACGACTATATTATATTTGATATGGACTTCTCAATAGATAAGGATATTCTTGATATATATAGAAAAACTCATGCCGTTGTATTTGTAGGAGATGGTTCAGAAATTTCAAACATAAAGATATTCAGAGCCTATAACGCAATTGTTACTAAAGAGCAAAAAAGTGATTCACCTATTACTAACAGATTAGCTCTTGCCTACAATAAATTCAGTAGCAAAACAGGTAAGGCATTAGAGATGGATATAAAAAATATTGGTGGAGCTCCACGCTATGAGAATGCTACAACAGAGCAGATTATCTCTAATCTTTCTGCAATGGATATGTTTAGTAAAATATTTTAATTAAGTGAAGGTGCAGAGCTTTAGACCTACAGATTTGTCAGGTTTATAAAGCTTGATTAAGCTACTAGGAGGAAAATATGAATTTTACTTTTGAAACACAGGGTAATAACACTTACCTTGTATATGAGATAGGACCAAAGGATAGTATAGATAGTATGAGCTTGGGTATGCTGACAAATAATAAAATTCCAGGCTTGGCTACTACTCTTTTTACACAAATGGACACAACAAAATATATTATGTTTAATGTATCATCAAAAATTTCTGTAAGACAGTTTTTTAATGGTCCAGTAAACAGAAAAAGACTAATAGGTGTATTTAACGGCATTGTCAGTGCAGTGATTTCTTCAGATGAGTATATGATTGATCCATCTTCAATTATGTTGGATCTTGATTACATATTTACTGATGTTTCTAGCTGTGAAACTATTTTGCTTTGTGTACCTCTTGAAGGATATAGATGTGAAACTAAATTAAGCGATTTCTTCAAAAATATTATGTTCAACACACAGTTTGATCAAACTGAAAACTGTGATTATATTGCTAAAATAATGAATTACCTTAATAGCTCACCACTTTTCTCTCCTGAGGAGTTTAAAGGTCTGCTGGATTCAATTGAAGCTCCAGTAGCTCCTAAGCTAGAAAAGACAGAGGAGCCTGCTCCTGTTGATAAAGGTTCATTTGAACAGCCAAAGGTAAGTGTAGGCACAATGCCTTCTGCCGTTCCTACACCCATATCTACAAATACAGGTGCTTCTAATCAGCCTAAGGTAAATAGTGGAACAGAGCTTCCTTCCTACGGTAATACAACAGGCTCAGGAACAGAGCTTCCAACCTATGGAAATATGTCTGGAACAGCTGTTCCACCTTCTGCTGGTAATGCATCAAAGTCAGGAAAAAAAGAAAAGAAATCAGGACTATTTTCTGGTTTGTTCCAGAAAGACCCTAATAAAGGACAAAATAAAGCTTCAAAGAAATCTGCTTCTCAGGCAACAGCACAGTACGCTGTTCCTGGTATGGCAATTTCAGGTGCAGAGAATCAGGGTATGGCAATTCCAGGTGCAGAGAACCAAGGTATGGCAATTCCAGGACAGCCTACTCCAGCACCTAAGCCAACTTTAGACAAAAAGAAAAGCTTGAAAAAGTCTGATACTAAGTCTGCTAATAATAGCGTTTCTCCGGTAATGCCAGCTAGTGCTCCTGTAGGCTCAGGCTTCCCAGCTAGTGCACCTGTGGGCTCAGGCTTCCCAGCCAGTGCTCCTGTAGGCTCAGGCTTCACAGCAATGTCAGGTGGAAATACTATGGGTGCTACTCCATCAGCAATGCCAGTAGGTAGCCCTGTTAGCACAGCTCAACCAGTTGTTCCAGTAGCTAGTACTATGGGTACAACTCCTCCTGTAACACCTTTAGGAAATTCAGCAAACTTTGGTGAAACCACTGTTCTGAATAAAGGAAATGCTGGTGAAACAACTGTATTGAATGCAGTTTCGTTAAAAAAGCAAAAGCAGATTATACCACATTTAATCAGAATGAAAAACAACGAAAAGATTTCTGTTAATAAGCCAATTTTTAAAATTGGTACAGAGCATAGCTATGTAGATTATTATGTAAGTGACAACTCAGCAGTTAGTAGAAGTCATGCAAATATTGTTTCTCGTGATGGTGAATATTTCCTTGTAGATACAAACTCTACAAATCACTCATATGTAAACGGAGAAATGATTAAAAGCAATGTTGAGGTGAAAATCGAACACGGAACAAAAGTAATGCTAGCTAACGAGGATTTTGAGTTTAAGCTTTATTGATTATTTCGAGGTAGTGAAATGACAGCTTGGTTTATGGGTGTAAATTTAATATCACTTGATTTAATAATAGGTTCATTTGCTTGCTTACAATCAATAATGTATACAAATGAAAAAATAGAAAATTCGCTTTGTGTCTTAATTCTTATTGCTTCAGTGGTATCGTCGCTATTTATAGTAAAAAAGGCTTTAGCTACTAAGAAAAGGAGCTATTTGTTGTATATTATTATTCCTGTGGTTGTTTTGTTAGCTGTTGTTATATTCAGAGCATACATTGGAGATTTTTTATATGACCTATTATTTAAGAAAATAATAGGACCAGGTAGTATACCACCACCTGTATAAACGAGCTAAGCAAAAGGCGTTGTTAACTTTGCCACTTACTTCTTAAATTATTGAAGAAAAGCTGGTATTAGTGTATGTGTATTACTTAATGTTTTAATTATCATTACTAAAATTATGCTATAGGGTATATTTGAAAATAAAGAGCACTGTTTCTTACTGCTTTTTCAGGTATCCTCTTGTAGCATATACGTGATTTATCAACTGTTCGATCATACTTCTAGCTGTATGGTTGAGCAGTTGTCTTCGATTTCAAAAGAAGGGTGGTAAGCAGGATTGAATTTTATTGTATCGGCAACAACAGACATTGGCTTGACTAAAAGCACAAATCAGGATAGCTACAGTGTTAAGGTTTTTTCTACTCCAAGAGGTAAAATGGTATTCGCTATTCTCTGCGACGGAATGGGAGGACTCTCAAAGGGAGAGGTTGCTAGTGCATCGGTAGTAAATGCCTATAACAAATGGGCAGAAACACGACTTCCACAGCTTTGTCAGGTAGGTATTCAGGATAACGATATAAGAACAGATTGGTCTATTATTGCAACTGAATATAACGAAAAAATAAAGGCATATGGTGCTCAGCACGGTGCTAGTATGGGTACAACCGTAACTGCTATATTACTGACAGACAGTAAATACTATATTGTAAATGTTGGTGATACTCGTGCATATGAGATATTTCAAAGTGCAGAGGTGCTGACTAAGGATCAGACTGTTGTTGCAAGAGAGGTTGAATTGGGTATTATAACTCCTGAACAGGCTGAATATGATCCTAGAAGAAGCGTTCTTCTGCAATGTATAGGAGCCTCAGATGAGGTTAATCCAGATATATTCATTGGTGAAACAAAGTTAAATGCTACATATATGCTTTGTAGTGATGGATTCAGACATGAAATCACTCCACAGGAGATATATAATTATTTAAACCCTAATGTAATGCTGGATGCTGACGGAATGAAACAAAATATGGATGCTTTAATTGAGATAAATAAACAACGACAGGAACGTGATAATATTTCTGTTATTACGATTAGAACATTCTGATAAAGTGACGGAGAGAAAATCATGCTTGAAATAGGATCACTTGTAGATGGCAAGTATAAAATACTAAGTAAAATAGGCCATGGTGGCATGAGCATTGTCTATATGGCAATTAATGAAAAGGCTAATAAGACATGGGCGATTAAAGAGGTCCGTAAAGACGGTAAGATGGACTTTAACACAGTCAGACAGGGTCTTATGGCTGAAATTGAAACGCTTAAAAAGCTAAAACATCCTAACCTGCCAAGTATTGTTGACGTAATAGAGGATGAGGATAGCTTTATAATTGTAATGGACTATATTGAGGGTCGTTCTCTTGATAAAATTATCGAAGAGAGTGGTGCACAGCGTGAGTCTGACGTAGTTGAATGGGCAAAACAGCTTTGCGACGTGTTTGGATACCTACATTCCAGAACACCTGCAATTATTTACCGTGATATGAAGCCAGCAAACGTTATGCTAAAGCCTGACGGAAATATAATGGTTATCGACTTTGGTACTGCTAAAAATTATGAAATAGAGCTTGGCGAAACCACTGGTATTGGTACTATAGGCTATGCAGCACCTGAGCAATATATAGGAAGTGGCTTAGGACGTTCTGACGCAAGAACAGATATTTATTGCTTGGGTATTACGCTGTATCACCTGCTTACAAATATAGACCCATGTAAAAATCTTATAAATGATAAATCAATTCGCAAAATCAACCCTGCACTTTCTCATGGCTTAGATGCAATTATTCAAAAGTGTACACAGTACCAGCCACAGGATAGATACCAGACCTGTGCTGAATTGATGTATGACCTTGAGAACTACAAGGAGCTTGAGCCACTATACAGAAAGAAGCAAAAGCGAAAGCTTGGTGCGTTTTTGCTTACAATAATATTGTCTGTTGTATTTGTGATTTCTGGCGTTGCGTTAAATCTGTTAGCTACAGAAAAAGCAACCGAAAGCTATGATACAATAATAGAAGAGGCTGCAAAAACAGTTGATTATAAAGAACGATTAGAGCTGTATGAGCAATGCATAGTCATTCCTAACAAGGCTGGTGAAAAGGACGCATATCTGGGTATTATTCAAACCTTTAAGGATGATGATGACGCATTTACACAAGCAGAAGCAAATACATTAACAAAGCACATTAATAATAATAAAGAAGCACTTCAAGCTAATATTGATAACTATACAGAAATTTGCTTTGAAACAGGCAAATTGTATTGGTACTATTATCAAAGTGGAAATGATTCTGCCAGCTCAGATGACTTTACGGGTGCAATTTATTCAGTAGAGTGGTTTAGTGATGTTCCTAGTGGATATAAGAATTATGGAATGGCAACTGCATATGCAAATATAGGTGAATTCTACAGAAATATTGCAAAGTACGTTGTTGAGGCAAACGACAAGGGTAAATATAAGCCTTTCTTTGAAAACCTTGAAAAATTAATGGAATTAGTTGCACTGAACGAAAGCGAAAGTGAAATTGTAAGACTAGAGTTGCTTGAAATGTCAAGAAGTGCATTACATCAGTATGCTACCAAATTAAAGGGAGATGGCATTACAAAAGAACAGCAACTAGCAATGTACAACGATATTGAAAAAACTGTTAGGAATATAGAAACAACAACAGATAAGACAACAGAAAAGAAAAACAAAACGATCTCCCTGCTGGACGATACTAAAAATGCAATTAATACTGCATACGGAACAGGCAAAGGAGGTAATGAATAATGTCAGTTGAGCTTTTACAAACTCTTTCGTTGGTATCCTTTATTGTTGCAGGTGTGCTGTTGCTTGTAGGAATTGCATTATTCTTCCTTTTAGATGTTCCTAAATTGTATGGTGATATTTCGGGAAGAACAGCTAAAAAAGCAATTGAAGCTATTCGCCAACAGAATGAGGAGTCTGGTGGAAAAACCCTTAGCTCAGGCCCGTTAACTGCCGACAAGAAAAAACGTACAGATAAGATTGGTAATGCCAATAAAAATAATGATGGTACACAAAAGCTACATACAAAGGACTCGTCAGCAAAGGCTAGTGAAACTACTGTTTTGAAAAAATCAACAGGAGAAACAACAGTGCTTACAGGAGAGTTGCCTGCTAATGAAACAACCTTACTTACAGGAGCTTCATCTGCTAATGAAACAGCACTGCTTACAAAGCCTTCTTCTGCCAGTGAAACAACATTGCTTACAAGCCCTTCGTATACTAATAAAATATCAGCTCCTGCAAATAGCTATACTGGCTTTGAAAGCAATGCTGTACAGGCTATGCCATTTACAGTTGAGCTTGAGATGTCCTTTACTGGTAGCTCAGAGATAATTGAGTAGAAGGTAAGCAAATGAAAAGACCAGAATTTTTTGAAAAACAAATTTACCGTTATTTTCGTATATCAATTCTGTTGGTTATAATTTCTTCGGTATTGATATTGTGCATTCCTTTTGTGGATATTGATGGCACTGGTATTCAAAAAGGTTTGGCATACATAATTGCTACAGCATTCTGGCTATGCATAATATTGGAGCTACCAATAATATGGCTATGTAGCACCAAACGAAAATGGCTTGAAAAGTGCAGAAAAGAGCAGGGCATAGCTGTATCACAATTTAAGCCTGGCGTGGTTTCTTTTATGAAAACTCGTGAGGGCAGAATTGCAGATATTGTTATGTTTGCTTCATTAATTACAGTTATAGTCATTGTATGTACACAGTTGAAAGTACAATGGTTAATCCTGAGCAGTGTATCGGTACTATATCTTTCCTTTAATTTGCATTGTTTATTGAACGGGAAGAATTATAGATATATTAAATTACTGAATAACTATAAAAAGGAACATGAGCGAGATGAGTAGAACAAGATTTAAACTTAGTGATCGTTTTTTATCGACTATATTATCGGTGATGATAGTATTTACTATGATCCCGATTGCGTCGTTGCAAGCGTTAGCTACAGACGACAAAACATTCACCATTACGGTCGATGATGGAGAAAACCCAATTAAGGGTGCTACCGTTACCATTATGGGTGATAAAGAATGTCAGGGCTTTATAATGGAAGACAAGACTGACAATAATGGTGTGGTAACCTTTTTTACCCAGAATATGGTAGATAAGCTGAGTGAGGTAACTGATGAAGAAACAGTTACACTTTACTATACAGTTACTACCCCAGGATACACAAGCGTACCAGCAATATTGGTTGAGGATGTATCTACCACTGAGGGCGTGTCTGGTAATATTCCTGTTACAATACCACCTGTACCAACTGATATTGCAACTGTTTCGGTTAATCTTACAGAGAAGGCTTATATTAAATTAAGCTGTACAGATTATGCAGTTGAGGAAGAAAATGAAAATCAGAGCTCAATTACAGTAGAACAAGGCAAATTCGTTTCAATAGATATTACTATTCCCAGTGATGAATATTATATAAAAACCGTGAGCATTGATAACAAAGAGCAAGGTTTCTCCGATAAGCGTAAATCTTATAGTAATGTCATACAAGCAAATAAAGATGTTGAAATCAAAGTTACCGTTGTTAGAGATTTTACGGTTACCACTAATGCTAACGAGGGTGGTACAATTAAATTAAATAACAGCAAAGTATCTGAAATTATTAAAGAAGATGGAAGAAAAGAATCTTCTCAAAAAATTGAAGAAAATTCAGAGGTTAGCGTTGGTGTTGAGGCTAACGATGGCTATTATATTTCTTCTGTGAAAATTGGTGGTGTGATTCAATCTTTTGATAGCAATACAGTCTTTAATGGAAAATTTACATTAACTGGTAACACTGAAATAAGAGTTGAATTTGTTAAGGTATACACATTTACTATTAAATCCAGTGCAAATGGTACGGTTGTTACTACTCCACCAGATGCAGATGGCTCTGTAACAGTTATTACTGGCACCGAGGTGAAGATTATAGCTGACCCAGATGACAACTATCGTGTTGCACAGGTCAATGTTAATGGTGAGATTGTTGATACAGAAAAAACCAATAAGAATTATGGACCAGATGATAAGTACGAAAAACTGCTTACTGCTAATAAGGACTATACAGTTGATATTGTTTTTGCACTTAACAGATATAATGTTACTGCTATACCAACAGAAAATGGAACAATTACTCCAGCTCAGGCTTTAGTTAACTGGGGTGAAAGCTGTGATATTGCTGTAGCTCCAGCCGAGGGCTATTCTATCAGCTCTGTTAAGCTTGACGGAGCCAATGTCCAAATATATACTGCTGAAAATGGTTCAGTTAAATTTACTATTCCAGAAATAACTGCTGATAAAACTATTGAAGCAACCTTTGTTAAAACAGAAACAGCCAAGCTTAATATAAGAGATTTGTTCAATGATGAAGAAGCTGTTAATTCAAATGAAATGACATTTGTTTATGCAAAAGATGGTAAGGCTGTTTTTACTACTGATAAAGATGGTATTATTCTTTATGATAAGAATGGAAAAATTATTGGTGGTGGAAAAGAGAACAAGAATGTTCCACTTGAGATTACAGGCGAAAATACAACAATAGAGATTGGTAAAATCGAGCTTGTTTATCAAGCAGAAAACGAATTTATTGCTATGCCTCACGTGCTTGAGGGAGTTTCGGCTAGTTCACCTTTGAGAATTATTGTTGATAAAGCTAAGCCTAGTAAAAAGCTTGAGGTAGAGGCTCCTCATAAGAACGATTTTTATAATCGTGATTTTACAGTTAAACTAAAAACTGCTGATTTGAAGACATTTAAAGAAATTGAAAATTTTGATGACTTT
The DNA here is from genome assembly GCA_036309525.1 of Acutalibacteraceae bacterium. Classification (GTDB taxonomy): domain Bacteria; phylum Bacillota; class Clostridia; order Oscillospirales; family Acutalibacteraceae; genus CAG-964. The sequence continues at coordinate 78,733 of JAXJTP010000079.1, forward strand.
AATGATTTTAAGGACTTCGATGACTCCTCTGGAATCGCTTCTATTGAATATTTTATAACCTCAACAGTAGCTTTAGGTAAGTATAAGAATTATGATGAGGTTCCAGATAGTGCTAAAACTCAGTCTGGTCCACTATATACTCATACTGATAAAGTGGAAAATTCCAGAGAAGAAAGTATCCTTGTTAATGCATTAAAGAATGATAGCGACACGGTTGTTGTGTGGGTAAAAATTACTGATAAAGCTGGTAATGTTAGTACTGATCACACTGAGGAGCTGAAGGTGTGTGCTACAGCTCCTAAATTAACAGGTCTTGTTATTACTGGCGAAAAAGCCGATAATGCAGAATACGGATATTATAAAGAGACAAGAATAGCAACAATCACTATTGAGGATCGTGAAAGTGCGTTTGATGAGGAGGCAGCTAGAAAGGGTATTGAAATTACTGCAAAGAAAGAAAATGGCGAAGATGTAGATAATATTCCTTTAACTATGATTTCTGATTGGTCTAGCGAAGGGAAAACCCACGTAGTAACTATCGAGTTCAGTGCAGCTGCTAATTATACATGGTCGTTTAATTATACAAATAAAGCTGGCTTAGCTTTGAATAGAGCTGATGTAGATGAAACAGAAGAGAGTATATATAAATTTACTGTTGATGGTGATTCTCCAGAGGCTACTATTTCAATAGATAAGGTTAGTTTCTGGGATGAATTACTTTCTGCACTAACCTTTGGTATTTGGAAAAAAGAGCCTGTTAAGGCAGAGGTAACAGCTACCGACGAGATTGCTGGTATTCAAGAGATTGTCTATTATAAAGATAACGTTGCTACAGCTCCTGCTGAAGCAACAGGCTCTGCTAAGGTTGCACCTTTAACTAAAGAACAGCTTGATGAGCTTTATGAAGCTAACAAGTTTGTTAAAGAGCCTTACAGCGTAGATGCAGATGAAATATTTGTTGTTTATGCAAGAATATCTGATAAATCAGGAAATATTGTTTATATCAGTACTGATGGCTTGATTTATGATTCTTCTAAGAGTAATATTTGCCTATATGTTAAGCCAGAAAAAGCTGAAATGCCAGTAGAGGCTGAAACACCAGAGGCAACAGAAAGACCAACTATCTATAATAAAGATGTAACTGTTGTTGTAAAGGTAAAAGAGGACGAAGAGGATAGGGGTGCATATTCTGGAATTAAAACAATCGATTATAAGATTGTAGTTAACAATGATTATGACCATCCAACTAAATCTGGAAATCTTTATACCTTTGATATTGAAAATCCTGAGTTTGAAGAGCTTGAAAAGGAATTTGCAACAGAAATTATCGTTAATGCAAAGGAAAACAACTCTGATAATGTAAAGGTAGTTGTAACAACTACGGACAATGCCGGAAACCCAGAAACTAATGAGCTTCCTATTTTTATCAACGTTGATGAAATTAAGGCTGAAATTACTCTTGACGGTAAAGCAAACAGGGTTGTTAAAAACAATGTTGACGGTGTTGTTAGCGAGCGTGGATATTACAATATGGCAGAACGTGTTGCCACAATCGTAGTTACAGACAGAAAATCAGCATTTGATGAAGAAAAAGCGAAAGACGGTATTATTATTGAAAATGATAAGGGCGAACGCATAAATACTGATGGTATGCTTGGTGAATGGGTAAGCAATGGCGACAAGCATACTATGAAAGTGCATTTCAAGGCTGGCGAAAATTACAAATGGAGATTTGAATATACCAACTATGCGAATAATACACTTCTTGATAAAAATGTAACTATCAATGCAGATAAAACACCATACGAATTTACTGTTGATAATGTAAACCCTACGGGAAAAATTACAATTGGAGAAGACACTTGGGATAAGCTTTTAGAGACACTTACATTTGGTATATGGCATAGTAAAAAGGTTAATGTTAAAGCCGATTATAGTGACAAAACCAGCCCTGCTTTTGCTGAGTATTATAAGGTTATTAACGATGATATAATTAAAGACAAGAAAAAAAATAGTGCACTCGACGCTAATGCTCTTAATGAGCTGTATGCAAATGGTGAGTTTGAAAGTGTTGATAAGCTATCTGACGTAGAGAAAAATGAACATTTTGTTATTTATCTAAGAATTACGGATTATGCAGGAAACTATACATATATTTGTTCTAATGGTGTAATTGTTGATACATTACCGAGTGAAATTAGCATTAAGCTTCAGGAACCATATACCAACGACAAAGATAATTCAAAGCCTATATATGGTAAAGGATATGAGAATGGTATAGAGGCTTCTATCACGGTAACAGATCCTAAACCAAGCTCTGGTATCAAGAGTGTTGACTACAAGGTTATAAAGGATGATGACTTTGCTCACCCTACTCAGAAGGGTAACCTCTACACATTTGAGGCAGAGCATCTGTACCAAGATGAACTTAAGAGCTTTTGGCAAGGAACTGTTACTATTGATCCTAAGAAGAATAATAGCAGTAATGTAGCCCTATATGTTACTGTTGTTGACAATGCTGGAAAAGATCATACAGAATCCGTTAGCCTTGATATTGATATAACTCAACCCCAAATTGAAATTTCCTACAAAGATACCAAAGAGGTAACTCAGGTTGTTGGAGATAGAGGTTACTTTGCAGGTGCACGTACTGCTACAATAAAGATTACCGAGAGAGCAAATCATTTTGATAGCAATAAGGTAACAGTAAATATAAAGGCTGTAAATTCAGAGAAAAAGAGTATTGGTGATATATCTACTATCGATAAGTGGACAACTACTACTGGTGAGACTCCTGACAAGGCTGTTCATACTGCAACAATTGTCTTTGATAAAGACGCAAACTACGAATGGTTGTCTATTTCTTGTACAGATATAGCTGGCAATAAAAACCTAGATCCTGTAAAAAAAGGTGTTACTCCGTTTAAATTTACTGTGGATCGTAAAGCACCTGAAGGTACGCTAACAGCAACAAGAGCAGATGGCAAGGTGTTTGAATGGGAAAGTTTGAAAACTGGTGTAATAGATTATGGTATATGGACTAATAAGAATATTTCTATTACAGGAGAATATAGCGATGAAACATCTACCTCTATCCATAAGGTAGAGTACTATAAGGTGTCTGCAACCTCTGGTAGTGATGTTACCAAAGCTCTTACTGTGGAACAATTGGGGAAGATTAAGACATGGAGTGATTTTAAGGGTCTTAAGCTTGATAAGGATGAACGCTGTATCGTTTATCTGAGGATTACTGACCTTGCTGGTAATGTCAAATATATCAGTACTAATGGATTGATTATTGACCACACTGCACCTCGTGAAGAGGCTATTGCTCCTGAGATTACCTTTACAACTAAGCATCCAGAAAATGTTATCTACAACAGTGATGTTAAGGTAGACCTTAAGGTTGTAGATCCTATGGTTAATGGTACATACTCTGGTATTAAAAAGGTGTGGTACGAAGTAAGAAATATGGGACAGGTAACTCAGGGTGGTATAGACAAGCCTTTGTTTGAGTTTGGAAAGGATACTCCTAATCAGAACCAGCTGTATCAGAATTGGACTGGTAGCATTATTGTAGATTCTAAGCTGAATAACAGCAATAATGTTGAAATTATTGTATATGCTCAGGATAATGCATTAAACAGCTCTGAAAATATTACTGCTATCAAGATTGATATTACTAAGCCTGAAATAAATATTTCTTATAATAACAATTCTGCCGATACTGGAATATACTTTAAGAATGACAGAGTTGCAACCGTTGTTGTTACCGAGCGTAACTTTAACCCTGATGATGTTGTTAAGAGGTTCACCTATAAAGATGGTGTTGAGCCTGTTGTATCTGATTTTACTAAAATAAATAATGGTACAGGTAATCTTGATAATACACAATGGTCTGCAACAATTAAGTATGCTGTAGATGGTGACTATACCTTTGACATTGCCTATACAGATTTAGCTAATAATGTATGCGATGGTGCAATATACGCAGAAGGAACAGTTGCTCCTAAGTTATTTACAATTGATAAAACACTACCTGTTGTTTCAGTAAGCTATGATAACAACAACGCAAAGAATGGAAACTATTACAACGCCTTCCGTACTGCAACGGTTGTTATAACAGAGCACAACTTTATTTCTGACAGAGTTAAGATTATTAACACTGCAACAGATGATGGTGTAGTAACAGTAAATCCAACTGTAAGTGGCTGGTCATCTGTTGGTGACAGACATACTGCAACAATTCAATACAACAAAGATGCAAAGTATACCTTTGATATTACTGTAAAGGATAAGGTAGGCAACGATTCAGCTGATTACAAGCAGGATACATTTGTTATAGATACAACAAAGCCTAAATTAACTATAACTGGTATTGCTGATAATTCTGCGAATAATGGTGATGTAATACCTGTTGTATCTTACTCTGATACTAACTATGACGCAGAAAATACAACAATTACTCTTACAGGTGCAAACCGTAAGGCTGTTCAGCTTGATGGTGTATATACTGATATACATAACGGTCGTACATTTACATTCAAGAACTTTGAAAAGAAGAAAGAAGTAGATGACATCTATACCTTGAATGCATCATTGACTGATAGAGCTGGTAACACCAGCACAGAGAAAATCTCATTCTCTGTAAACCGTTTTGGCTCTACCTATGATATGAGTGATTCTACCGATAAGCTTAATGGTACCTACGTTACAGATCCTGAGGATGTTGTTATTACTGAGGTTAACGCAAATGAGCTTAAGAATATTAAGGTAACACTATTTAAGAATAACCAGACAATCGTTCTTAAAGAAAATGAGGATTATATACTTAAGGTTGAAGGTGGAAACGGTGAGTGGTATCGTTATACCTACACAATCCTAAAAAAGAACTTTGCTGATGATGGTGTTTACAGAGTGGTATTCCATTCTGAGGATTCTACTGGTAATGTTGCTGAGAACACCTTGGATACTAAGGATACTGAAATCAGCTTTGGTGTTGATGTAACTAAGCCTAACATTGTTGTTGCAAACCTTGAAAGTGGCGTTACCTACGCTTTAGAGCAGATGACAGTTAAAATGTCTGTTAGTGATAACCTGCTTCTTGGTACAGTTACTGTATATCTTGATGATTATAATAAGGCATACAAGAGCTGGACAGCAGAAGAGGTTGCTGAAATTATTGCTAAGAATGGCGAATTTACATTCGACATATCCGGAGCTTCTACTAACGCACACAAGGTTAAGATTGTAGCTGTTGACGCTGCCGGAAATGAACAGACTGAAGAAATTACTGATTTCTACGTAACAACCGATATATGGGTTCAATTCTTCAATAATAAGCCTCTCTTCTTCGGAATCATTGCAGGTATTATTTTACTATCTGCTTTGATTGTATTCATTATAGTTTACAAGAGAAAGAAGAAAGAAAACAGATAATCAGACCAAAAGGGTCGACCGAAAATAATCGGTCGACCCTTTTAACTTGTTGGTAGCTATATCCGTGTGCTGAATGATACACACGGTGGTATGAGAGATAGGCTACTCGACTAATGGGTAGCCTCCTACTCGATTTATTATACATACTACACTTGCTGATATGGCTATCACCATAACGCTTCCTCATTGTAGAGATTATGTTTTGCTAATTATAAGCATAAAAGAATTTTTTAAGGTAGCTAATATAATGTTTGTTTGAGTCGGCAAAAATAGTCAAGGGCTGATTTTTAGTCAGCCCTTTTAATTACTATTCCTTGTCTTTCAAACACCAATTACAGGGTTCTCCCTTTTTATTGCCCTCAAAATAGTTGAGAGCTTCTTCATATGTATCGAATTCTTTTTTACTGTCTTTTTTTGCTCTTTTAATATGATGACAAGGAGATTCTCCATTGTGTATTTTTCCAGACTTTATATTTAATATGTATTTTGCCATAAATTTTCCTCTCTGAATTTTACTCATTAATAAAAATATACCGTCCTCACATAATCCCCACATACATATGATAGGCATAATTAACATAAGTTACTGTCAACATTGCATCTATTGTGCCTGAGGAATTTTCTATGGTGTACAACAAAATTCCGTCGTTAGAGTTACGATTGGTTTTTTTATTAAATAACCAAATTCTGCTAATTTGATTCCGTAGTCCATTAATGCATCATCTGAATAAAAAGTGTATTCATATACATTGTTTTCTATACCTTTATAATAAATATTACTTACAACAGAATCTGGCTTTGGTAAACCGTAGCAGTCTGGGAAATATTCGTAATCACTATCATAGTCACTATCGTAGCTACTGTTATAGCTATAATCATTATCATAGTCACTATCATCACTATAATAATCAACTGCACTTGATGAATTACTTCTTAAATTAGTGCTTGAGCTACTATTTTTAGTAGCACTGTCGTTACACGACGAAACAAAACCAATTATCATTACTGTAAGCAATGCGACAATTATAAAGCCAATAACAAAGCTGGATTTTTTATCTTCGTTTTTAAAATTCTCACTAGATTCTTCACTTTGCTGTGAATTAACCTGTGGTTCAATATTAGGCGTAACTGTTTCTAACGGAGTAATTTCTTCGTTAGGCTCAAGTAATTCTACTTCTATAAGATTATTGTTCTCCATAATTCTCCTCCTTTAATTTATTATTTGTAGCTATAAAAAGCAAATTAAGCTAAATACAGCCCTTTAGTGGTGTAATCACTGCCATTGCAATATACTTTTGAATTTTAATGCAGACATTTGCCTCACTCTTTTAAACAATAAGTAATAGATTTTTTTACGAAAATGTTACTAGCATACGATAACCTACTTCATCGTTGCCTATATACACATTTCCTACATCGTTACCATCTGGATCCTGGATAATGAATGGTAATAATTGACCTTCAATGATTCCCTCTTCATCTTTTTCTAACCAATATCCTAATCTTACTAACACTTCGCAATAAGCTAGCCAATCATCGTCTGTTGCATAGGTATAGTGGTACATCTCACCCTTTAAAGCGTCAAAATCTATACTGCTTACAGCAGAACTTGGAGTTGGCAAACCTGGACATTCAGAAAAATATTCATAGCTACTATCATCACTGCTGTTTCTTAGTTTGCTTCCTAAAGTTGCTTCGGTGCTATCAGAAAAATTATCACTATTAGCACAGCCTGTAAGCACAGGGGTAACAATCAAACTAAAAATTAAACCTATTGCTATTATTTTCTTTTTCATTATGATTTTCCTCCTGAAATTTAAAATATATTATTAAATGTATAAACAATTACTTAAACTTAACCTTTGTATGGCAGTTCATACATTCGTTTGAGTTAGCAAAGTTGAAGTTGTTGCAGTTTGGGCATTTCCACATTGGTGGCTCCTGTGTTTTTTCAATTTTTCTTATAGTTGTGTTAACAATAGGCTCAACTGCTATTGTTGTATTGCTTTGTGAGCTAGTACCTATACCATTGTAGTTGTTTGTGCTAGTATTAGTATTAATGTTAAGCATTGATAGCTTTGCATTTACAGATATTAGTGTTGAGTTTGTTTCTTTTACAAGCTTTTTTATTTCTGCGTTATCCTTTTCGTGTTTCATAAGGTTTAAGCGTTCAACAGCAGTTCTGCTATCCTCAACAGCCTCACCTACTCCTATATAGACTATACCAGTTATAACAGAACCAATAGAACCTCCTATAAAAAAGCCAAAGCCACCAGCACCACCCATAGCTAGTCCACATATAATTGAACCTATTATTCCAAGAAATATTGTTATTCCACCTATTGCTTTAATTGTACTTCCCATAATTTTCCTCCAGAAATTTAAATATTGTTTTTTACTAACCTACAAATTAACCTACACTAAAACAAATAACCCCCATACACCCCCCATAAAATAAAAATAGTTTTTTGCAAAACAACAGATAATTTACACTTAAACGCAAAAAGTAGAATGTATAAAGCTATTCTTGCTTATGTGATGAAATTAGTTGTTGTTTTTCGGCAAAATGCACATTTAGAGTTTTTAACTCTAAGGATATTTTAGCGTTTATAACTCTAAAAGTCAATATGATATTTGCAATTTTTCTATAATGGTTATAGAGGTGGTAGTATGAGATATAACGAAAGAATAAGACAGATAAGAGAAGACCACTCTTTAACACAACAGAAAATTGCAGATATTTTGCACATTGGTCAGCGTACCTATGCTGACTATGAAAGTGGAAAAACACGCATACCAATAGACAGCCTGCTTGTGCTTGCAAGGTTCTATAATGTTTCGCTTGATTTTATTACAGGTGCAAGCGATATAAAAAGCGAATACCCTAGAAAATAGGTGGTTGCATTATGCTGTGCCACCTGTTTTTATTTTGTAAAAAGCTATTAGCTTAGCTTGTAGAGCTTTTCTGCTTGGTGTTATTTGCATTATTTGCATTATTTGCAATAAATTCATCTAAACCACTTATGCTTTGCCTGAGGTCGGTAGATAAACTATTTATGTATTTTACAGTTAAGCAAAGCATAGCGTTAAGCTGAACGTTTTCACAATTATTTCTACAGCTGTTATATAACGCTGTGCTTACACTATTGAATGCGTTAAGCTCGTCCTCAAGCTTTAAAAGCTGATCCATAACCCTGTATAAATCTCCCATTCTAATATCTCCTTATTAGCTTGTTTGGTAGTAAATATTTACTGTATATTCTTTTTATCATATTTATTTTTATTTGTAAAATCGAGATAAAATTTTTCATAAATGTCAAATCGGTTTTCTAAGCTTGTTTTAATATTATTATTTTAAGATTTATGTTTTAGTTTAGTGATAAGTAAAAATATTTTGATAATCAGAAAAAATTAAATAATATACTATACAAATCCTGTATTTGTAAATTTTTTATGAACAGAATTTGCTGTTGATTGCAAATTTGACTTAATTATAATATGCTTAGGGCATAAAGGTAGGTGCTATTCTATGGAGTTAAAAAACCATCTTCATATTGAAAATTATAAAGAAAAGAAAAACAAATACTATCTTGAGCCATTGGAAGTAGTAACCACAAAAGAAGGTCTTTTTTATCGTTTGGCTATGTGGGGTGCAGTGGTTTTTGGTTTTTTCATTGGTGTTAATGTATTGCTATTATTTTTGAATTTACTTTCTGGCTCAGATGACACCGTATTTTTTATTAAAACAATAGTAAATATAATTGTTTGTGGTGTGCTTGTGATGGTTTTGCTTAATCGTATGAAATATTTTAAAAAAAGGGATACTTCTGACCAAGAAAAAGAGGCAAGACGAAGCTGGCTTATTAATAATGGTATACAGGCTGACGGAAAAATAGTTTTTATATTACAAAAAATTGAAGTTCAACCAGCTACTGTTGACAGTGCCAGTCAAACCATAAACAGATATTTTTTTGATGTAGAATATTATGATAAAGAGGAGCACGGTGTACGCACAGTTACAAGTGTAGAGTATTGTAATGACATCAGTAAGGTTTTTGCCGATGACAAAGTAAAAATATATTTTAACCCTAACAATAAGAATGATTATATTATAGAGGATATAAAGCTAAGACAAAGCGATAGCGACCCTGCCCGAAACATTCCTATAAAGAGTTGGCAAATATCAGGTAAAAAATTGAGTATAAATAAAGCAGACGACTACACCTAATTGGTTAGTCGTCTGCTTTTAATTTTATTATAAATTTCTAGCTATTACTAGGGAGTATCTGAAAATAGAAAAATGACTGAATATTTCGCTAATACGAGGCAAGTTCGAGCGAAAAAACGGAGAAATACTGACGTATTTCGAGTATTTTTCGGGAAGAAATTGCCCGTATTAGTAGAAATAGACAGTTGTTTTGAGTTTTC
>JAXJTP010000080.1:0-17394 GCA_036309525.1 Acutalibacteraceae bacterium
AACTGTCTATTTCTACTAATACGGGCAATTTCTTCCCGAAAAATACTCGAAATACGTCAGTATTTCTCCGTTTTTTCGCTCGAACTTGCCTCGTATTAGCGAAATATTCAGTAATTTTTCTATTTTCAGATACTCCCTAATCCGAATCAATGGGAATGTAATTTTAAAATACGAAAGGAGCATTAATTATGGATTGTTTTTATTGTAAAGGTGATTTAGTTGATTCTACAACAACCTATATGGAAGATTTGGGAAGTTGTATAGTGATTATTAAAAATGTTCCTTGTAGCAAATGTTCGCAGTGTGGTGAGGTTTCTTATAGTGGAACTGTCGTAAGGGAAATTGAAAAAATTATTTCTAATTTACAAAATCCACTTACTGAAATAGCTATTGTAAATTATAAAAACAATGTTGCTTAACTATATGCTAGATAATTCGAAAAAACAACCCCACACTACTTATGTAGTGTGGGGTTTGCAGTAAAAAGAAAATTACTTATTGTCTTCGATATACTTTACAAGGTCGCCTACTGTCTTTAGGTTCTCGATCTCTGTATCTGGAACCTCAACCTCGAACTCGTCTTCGATTGTCATTAGTAGATCTACAACGTCAAGAGAATCTGCACCTAGATCGTCCTGGATTGTTGTATCTGCTGTGATTGAATCCTCTTCTGCATCAAACTGATCAGCTAGTATAGCCTTTACCTTTTCTAGTACCATAATAAATTCCTCCAATAATTGATAATAATATTTTACATTACAAGCAACGCAGTAGACAAAGTAAGCATTTTTTGCTACAATTTACTTACAGCTTATATACTTGCAATGCAGGTAAATTTAAGTACAAAATTATATTATTGTTTAAACGCAACTTTGTCAATATGATTTTCAGAAAATTTTAAATATTTTTAAAAAAAATTTTTACAGTTGAATAACTTGTACTAAAATAATACGAAATGAGGTTTTTTCTATGTCAAAAAAAGAATACGCAGTCATCGGACACCCAATAGGACATACAATGTCGCCATTTATTCATAAAAGACTTTTCGAGCTTGCCAAGGTTGATGCTGAATATTCAGTTATTGACATTGCACCTGAAAATCTTACAGATGAATATGCCAACAAGCTTTCTAAGCTTGACGGCTTTAATATTACAATTCCACATAAATCAGCTATTATTCCTTGCTTGTCTGGCTTAGATAGAAAGGCTGAAATGTATGGCAGTGTTAATACTGTAGACTCAGACGGAAAGGGCTATACAACCGACCCAGATGGCTTTTTGCAGTCGCTAAGGGCTAACAGCATTCCAATAGACGGAAAGGTAGTTATTATAGGCACAGGTGGCGTTGCAAGAACAATTGCATTTGAGCTGGCTAAGGCTGGTGCAGATATAACCATAGCTGTAAGACCAAGCTCTATTCATAGGGTAGCTAAGCTTGCCTGCGAGATTATGGAAAAAACTGTTCACCCATGTGTTTCAACCTGTTATATCGAGCGTTTGCCAAAATATAAGGGAGAAATCGACCTGCTTATTAATGCAACACCTGTTGGTATGTACCCTAATGTTGATGAAATGCCTGTTGGCGAGGATATTATCAGCAAGAGCAAGGCTGTGTTTGATGTTGTTTATAATCCACTTGAAACAAAGCTTGTAAAAACTGCTAAGGCTATGGGCAAAAAGGCAGTAGGTGGTATGGATATGCTTGTATGGCAGGCTGTTGTTGCACACCAGATATGGGACGGCTCTACCTACGACATTAAGGATATTGAACAGCTTTGCATAGATACAGCAGAGGAGCAAAGCAAAAGGTTTTGACAGATAGGTGGAATTAGCTTGAAAAATAAAAATATAGTGCTATGTGGCTTTATGGGCTGTGGAAAAACCACTATCGGCAAACAGCTTGCAAAGATAACCAGTATGGAATATATTGACATAGACCAGTATATTGAGCAACAGCAAAATACAACTATAAGCGAAATATTTGCCCAAAATGGAGAAGGCTATTTCAGAGAGCTTGAGCACCAAGCCTGTAACGAGCTTTCGGCTAAAAAGGGCTGTGTAATATCAGCTGGTGGTGGTACACTTTTGTTTGAAAGAAATGTAGAGGTGCTAAAACAAAACAGCACGGTGTTGCTTTTAGATGTACCCTTAAGCACAATAAAAAGCAGACTTCACAACGATAAAAAACGCCCTTTACTACAGCGTGCTGATAAGGATAAGGCTATGGAGGAAATGTACAACGCAAGATTTCCTGTTTATAGAAGCGTTGCAGACCAGATAATAAACGCAGATAAAAGCCCTTTAGCAGTAGCAGAGGAAATAAAAGCACTATTAAAAAAACAGCAATAATATAAACAAAATAATTTATTGTTAATGGCTCAAAAGGTTTTATCGCTTTAAATGGATAAAATTTTTTGAGCCAAATATATTGACAAAGCAAATTTACAGCTATATAATTATTTTATCATTTCGTTTGGTATGGAGATTATTTATGAAACAGCATAGTTCAAAAAATTATACATTTTTTGGTAGCTTCGGCAGTTATTTTGCTGAGGTTTATTTTGCTTGCAATTCATATTTAAGGTAAGTACCCAATGAAACCCGTAAAATTTTTCTATCGGTTTTAAACGGAGCTTACAGAAGCTCCGTTTTTTTAATGGCTTTTAAATGATAAATTAGAAGTTAACAAAGTAAAAAGTAAAAAAGAGGGTTAGAAATATGCAGTTAGATAAGATAATGGAAGAAATTTGTTCAAGATGGAATTTGCCAAAAAATTACATAGAGTTTCTTAATAATAATAAAGATAACATCTACACAGATGTGGGTGATGAAGAGAGCGATTTATATTCTTATGGGGATGATATAGAAATATATGGTGCTACAGGCTTGATAGAGGGACAGCTTGGTTATTCATATAATCCTATACAAAAGGCTGTAATAGAGGACTGGAATCCTGACTATATCGTAATTGCAAATTGTAATGCAGATCCATATTGTATAGATATTAGCCTGGATAATTCACCAGTGTATTATGCTATGCACGGAACAGGTGAGTGGAGGTTTAAAAAGGTTAGTGAGTCCTTGGAAGAGTTTTTTGATTTTTTAGGGATATGATAGAGAAGTAAAAAATTCAATTCACACCTAAAGGAGATTTAAAAATGAAAATTGTTATTGCAGGACTTGGCATAATAGGTGGCTCCTATGCTAAGGCTATAAAGAAATATACAGACCACAGGGTAATAGGTATAAACAGAAGTGAAAAGCCATTGCTGTTAGCCTTGCAGTGTGGTGCTATTGACGCAATAGGCACAGCTAAAGACCTAGAAACAGCTGATATGCTTATTTTAGGTATGTACCCACAGGCGTCGGTAGAATTTATTGAGAAATACGGTAAATACATAAACAAGCAGTGTATTGTATGCGATACAAGTGGTATTAAAAGTGAAATTTGCCCTGAAATGGTTGAGCTTTCGCAAAGGTTCGGCTTTACCTTTGTAGGCACACACCCAATGGCTGGTAAAGAAACAAATGGCTTTGTATCAGCTGACGAGGATTTATTTAAAAATGCGTCCTGTATTATAGTGCCTTGTGGTGCTCCTAAGCAGGCTATAAATCTTGTAACAAATTTTGTGTTCTCAATTGGCTTTACTCAGGCACCTGTTACTACACCACAGGAGCACGACAGAATGATTGCTTTTACCTCGCAGGTACCTCACGTGCTTGCCTGTGCGTATGTTTTAAGTCCACAGTGTAAAAAGCATAATGGCTTTTCGGCTGGTAGCTACCGAGATGTTTCAAGAGTTGCAAAAATTAATGCAGAGCTATGGACAGAGCTGTTTTTAGAGAATAAAGTACCTTTGGTAGATGAGCTTGATGAGCTTATAGGCAATTTAACAGAGCTAAGAAATAGTATTGAACAGGCTGATGATAAAAAGCTTTCTATACAGCTTAAGGAGGCTAGAAAAATCAAGGAGGAATTGGGAGAATGAGAACAATAAGCGTTGCAACAGGAAGACCATACAATATTCTCATTGAAAGAGGCTTAATAAAAGGCTGTGGCGAAGAAATCAAAAGGGTTTCTAAAGCTAAAAGAGTAATGATAATATCAGATACCAATGTTTTCCCGATTTATGGAGAAGCAGTTGTTAATTCGTTAAAGGATAATGGCTTTGAGGTGTACACCTCTGTTTTTGAAGCAGGCGAGCAAAGCAAAAGGCTTGAAACTATCTGCACCTTTTACAACGCTCTTGCAAATAACGGCTTTACACGAAGTGACCTTATTGTAGCCTTGGGTGGTGGTGTTACAGGTGATATGTCTGGCTTTACAGCCTCTACATATTTGCGTGGTATCGACTTTGTTCAGATTCCTACCTCGTTGCTTTCTCAGGTTGACTCATCAGTAGGAGGAAAAACAGGTGTAGATATTCCACAGGGTAAAAATCTTGTAGGTGCATTCTGGCAACCAAATGTAGTTTTAATAGACCCTGATACACTCGATACTTTAACAGACCATTTCTTTTCGGACGGTATGGCTGAGGTTATAAAATATGGCTGTATAAAAAATGCAGAGCTGTTTAATACACTTAATGAGAAGAATGCAAAGGAAATTATAGATGATATAATCTACGAATGTGTAAAAATCAAGCGTGATGTAGTAGAAATAGACGAGCGTGACCACGGTGAAAGAGCGTTGCTGAATTTTGGGCATACACTTGGTCACGCAATAGAAAAGGAATATAATTTTGAGGGTATTTCTCACGGTCAGGCTGTGGCTGTTGGTATGGTTATGATGACAAAGGCTAGTGAAATAGCTGGTATTACTCAAGCTGGTACAGCTGATAAAATTACAGAGCTTTGTAAGAAGTATAATCTGCCTGTCAGTGACAAAGCACCTGTTGAGAGCATTGTAAAAAGCTCATTTTCAGATAAAAAGAGCAGTGCCTCAGATATTTCATTAATAGTACTTAATAAAATAGGTGACAGCAAAATTTACCCTGTGGCAAAAAGTGATATGCTTGCTTTTGTAACAGGCAAGCATAATTGAACAGGAGGATATATATGAGCAGTATAAAAGTAATGCCTACAGCCTTTAAGGGCGAGGTTACATTACCACCCTCAAAAAGCGATGTACACCGTGCAATATTATGTGCGTCACTTGCAAAGGGAAAAAGCGTGATTTCTCCTGTTGATTTATCACAGGATATTTCAGCTACAATCGACTGTGCCAGAGCATTAGGAGCAGATATAAGAATAGACGGAAAAACAGCCTATGTAGACGGTACAGGGCTATTTAAAAATAAAGAGGCTGTACTTGATTGCCGAGAGTCTGGCTCTACACTTCGCTTCTTTATTCCTGTAGCAAGTGTTGGTGGTGTAAATGCAACCTTTACAGGCAGGGGCAGACTTCCAGAAAGACCAATAGGAATTTACCTTGATTGCTTGCCAAGGGCTGGTGTAGAGTGTAAAACCGAGGGTGGCTTACCTTTGAATATCAGTGGCACGTTACAAGCAGGAGAGTTTACCGTGCCAGGCAATGTAAGCTCGCAGTTTATTACAGGCCTATTGCTTGCATTGCCACTTACAGGTGAGGATTGCAAAATTATAATAACCTCAGCATTGCAATCAGTAGGCTATATTAATATGACAATTCGCACTATGGCAGAATTTGGTGTAAGGGTAGAGAAAACCGACTATGGCTATTTTATAAAGGGTGGTCAGCAGTATAAGCCTTGTGAATATACCTGTGAGGGCGATTGGTCACAGTCTGCGTTTTTCCTTGCTGGTGGTGCTTTGGGTGGAGAGCTTACTCTTAGGGGCTTGCGTCTGGACTCTATTCAGGGTGATAGAGAATGTGTTGAAATATTCAAAAGCTTTGGTGCAGATATAACCGAGAATGATAATTCAATAACAGTAAAAGCAAATAAGCTTAAAGGAATTGACATAGATGCAACTCAAATACCAGACCTTGTACCAATTTTAGCTGTTACAGGTGCCTTTGCAGAGGGTACAACAAATATTTATGGTGCTGAAAGATTAAGAATAAAAGAGAGCGACCGACTCAATGCAATTTGTACCTGCCTTAATGCAATAGGTGCAGATGTTACCGAAAAGCCTGACGGACTGATTATAAACGGTGTAGATAAGGCTGTTGGTGGTAGGGTAGAGGGCTTTAATGACCATAGAATAGTTATGGCTATGGCTATGGCTGTAGCAAAATGTACCTCTGCTATCGAAATAACCGACAAAGAAAGCATTAATAAGTCATACCCTGATTTCTTTAATGATTACAGAGCGATTATGGGTAAGGCTGAAGAAATATAATGGGAGGTAATTGTAATGTCATCGTGTTGGGGTAATAACGTAAAAATTTCAATATTTGGAGAAAGCCACGGTAATGGTATAGGTGTAGTTGTGGATAATCTTCCAGCTGGCGAAAAAATAGATATGGACGCTCTTTTAATGCATATGGGCAGACGAGCACCTGGTAAGGATAAAACAGCCACACCAAGGCTAGAAAAGGATTTCCCACAGATTATGAGTGGTATGCTTAACAGCACAACCACAGGCACACCATTATGTGCAGTAATAGAGAATACAAACACACGCTCGGGCGACTACGGAAATCTACTTTCTGCACCACGACCAGGGCACGGAGATTACTCGGGCTTTGTGCGTTATAATGGCTTTAACGATATTCGTGGTGGAGGGCATTTCTCGGGCAGACTTACAGCACCACTTGTTTTTGCAGGCTCTGTTTGCAGACAGATTCTTGAGCGTAGAGGCATTAAAATAGCATCTCATATTCAGTCAATAGGTAATGTCTGTGATGAAAAATTCAATCCTTTAGCTGTTGATGATAGTCTTATAGAAAGGCTCAATCAAAGGAGCTTTCCTGTTATTAACGAGAGTGTAGAGGATAAAATGCGTGAGCTTGTAGATAAGGCTAGAATGGAGCAGGACAGCACAGGTGGCATAATAGAATGTGTAGCCACAGGTGTACCAGCTGGCTTGGGTAGCCCTATGTTTTTGGGTGTTGAAAATCTTATTTCATCTATTGTTTTTGGTGTGCCAGCTGTAAAGGGTATTGAGTTTGGTGCTGGCTTTTCAATTACAGAAATGCTAGGCAGTGAGGCTAACGACCAATATGCCTACGACAAAAACGGAAATGTTGTAACGCTTACAAATAATAACGGTGGCATTACAGGTGGCATTACAAACGGTATGCCTGTGCTTTTCAGAGTAGCTATAAAGCCTACTCCGTCAATCTCAAAGCCACAGCAGACCGTTGACCTTACAACAAAGCAAAACACCACACTAGAAATAAAGGGCAGACACGACCCTTGTATTGTGCCAAGAGCAACAGTTGTAATAGAGTCTGCTCTTGCAATAGCACTTATCAACCTACTGTAAGGAGAGTTTAAAATGGATTTATCAGAAATCAGAAATGAAATTGATAGTATAGACAAACAGCTTGTTGAGCTTTTCAGAAGACGAATGGATTGCTCGGCAAGGGTTGCAGAGTATAAAATGCAGACAAATACACCTATTCTTAATACAGCACGAGAAGAAATTGTGCTTGATAATGTACAGGCTTTGGGCAAGGAATATGGCGAATATGCAAGAATTTTATACAGCAACATAATGGAGCTTTCTCGTGACCTACAGCACAACATTGTGCATAGTGGGGCAAATTTAAAAAGCGTAATTGAGTCAGCAGATAAACAGCTTGATGTGCAGTCTGACAAATGGAATATTGCCTGTATGGGTATGTCTGGCTCTAATTCTCATTTAGCAGCAGTGGGATTTTTCCCTAATGCTAGCATAAGCCTTGAAAAGAATTTTGATAAGGTGTTTGAGGCTGTTGAAAGCGATAAATGTAGCTTTGGTGTGCTACCTGTAGAAAATAGCTCGGCTGGCTCTGTTTCAAGAGTTTATGACCTTATTTTAAAGTATAGATATTACATAGTTGGCGAAATTGATTTGCCTATTGAGCATTGTCTTTGCAGTATTCCACAGACAAGCCTTTCAGATATTGAGTATGTTTTATCACACGAGCAGGGCTTGGCTCAATGCTCATTATTCCTAAGTGAAAACGGATTAACTCCAAAGAAATGTGGTAGCACCTCGGCAGCAGCTAAAACAGTAGCAGAAGAAAAGAGAATAAACTGGGCTGCAATATGTAACAAAGAGGCTGCCGACCAGTACGGACTTAAAATTCTCGATAAAAATATTCAGAATAACGACAATAACTGTACAAGATTTATTGTTATTTCTAAAAAGCCTGTTATCACAGACAACGCAGAGAAAATCTCGCTTTGCTTTTCTCTGCCTCATAAATCTGGTTCGTTGTACAATGTGCTTTGTCGCTTTGCCTCTCACGGTATGAACCTTACAAAAATAGAATCTCGCCCTATGGTTGGTGCGTCATTTGAATATATGTTCTACCTTGATTTTAAGGGCAATGTACATAGCAAAGAGGTTGTAAACCTACTATGTGCCTTATCAGAGGAGCTACCAGAATTTTCGTTTTTGGGTAACTATAGGGCTGTTTGAAACGTATATGATTTCTGTAATCAGTCCGTTAATATATCAAAACAGGTGATAATATGAGCAGATTAAAAGAGCTTCGCAAAGAAAAGGGATATACACAGGTGAAAATGCAGATGATAACAGGTATTGACCAAAGCGACTATTCAAAGCTTGAAAGTGGCAAAAGATATTTTACCTTTGAGCAATGCAGAAAGCTGGCTATTGCACTTGATACAAGTATGGATTATCTGGCAGGAATTACAGACGAAAAGAAGCCTTATCCAAGAAATAAATGATAAAAAATAAGATGGTCACTTGTTCTTAATGCTCAAAGCAAACACATCCCCTAAAAAACAGATATACTAGAGCTTGAAAAAAACACAAAAGCTATGAACAAATGAAAACAAACACGAAAAAGTCAATTTAATACATAAAATGTTGTAATTTTTATTTTTTTGTGTTATTATTTAACAAATAAATTGTAAATTTATGTAAAAGGGGATTTGTATGAACGAGTTAATCTGGAGTAAAATAACTGCTGCTGTAATTGCTGATTTGGCAAAAACTGCAGCAAAAAATATCGGAAACAAGATTTCTAACATTTATAAAGATACTGTGAATAAAGATGATATTGATTTTGGAACAGCTTTTGAAGAATATTTAAAAAAATCAGAAAAGTATGTAAGCATGGCAAAAACCATTCTTTATGGTCAAACACCTAGACATCTGTATTCATTCTTTGAGTGTATGGGTATTACTGATAATAAAAAAGTTATAGATACATCTGATGTGAATAATATTTTAGATTTGGGACATAAAATAATTATATCTGGAACTGGTGGAATTGGTAAAAGTATGTTAATGCGACATTGCTTTTTAAATTCTATCAGTAACACACAATTGATACCTGTGCTTATAGAACTTAGAGGGTTAAACGAATGGTCTATTGAGGATATTTCTATAGAAAAATTTATTTATAATACCCTCAATATTTTTGGCTTTAATGTGGAACAGGAGTATTTTGAATATAGTCTTGAAACGGGGTGTTATTTGATTTTGTTTGATGGATATGATGAAGTTAAAAATTCAATATCTGCAAAAGTCGCTCAAGGGATAATAGATTTTTCAAATAAATATCCAGAAAATCATATAATTTTATCATCTAGACCTTTAGAAGAATTTGTTGGTTGGTCAGATTTTTGTGAATATTCGTCTATGCATTTAAATAAAGAGCAAGCTTTATCTTTAATATCTAAATTAGATTACGATGAAACTCTTAAAGAAAAATTTTACAAAGAATTAGATGAGAAATTATTTGTAAAATACGAATCATTTGCTTCGAACCCTCTTCTTTTAACAATTATGTTAATAACTTTTGAGGGTAGAATCTCTATTCCAGATAGTAAAACTGATTTTTATGAACAGGCATTTTCAGCATTATTCCACAGACATGATGCACGAAAAAAGGGAGGTTATAAGAGAGAAATACTTTCTGGATTAAGTTATGAGGATTTTAAAAAGGTTTTCTCGTATTTTTGTTTCAGGTCGTTTTTTAAGAATCAGTACGAATTTACAGAAAAAACAGCTCTTGAAAATATTGCAAGGGCAAAAGAAAAAACATATGCATATGGAAACTTTAATAATATAGATTTCTTAAATGATATGGTTAAAGCAGTATGTGTGCTAGTTCATGAGGGGTTAAACTATAGGTGGTCGCACCGTTCTTTCCAAGAATATTTTGCAGCATTGTATTCAACGCAATTAAGCGATGATGAGCAAAAAGAATTTATAACTTCTTGGTTGAAATCAACAAGCGGCAGATTGACTACAGACTATTTGGATATTTTGCGTGATTTGCAACCAGATAGATTTGTAAAGAATGTGTTGTATGAGCCGTTGCAAGAATTATATGATTTGTATAAAACAAATGCTTGTTCTAAGGATTTTATTTTACAATATCTGTATTCAGGGATAATTCTAAAAAGAGAAGCAAACAAATATAAATGTTATATAGTAATTAAAAATTCGTATTTACACGTATTAATCTCATCTATGTTAAGATATTCTCACTATCCGTTCTCTAATGATTTTTCAGGTGTTGATGAAATTAATGAGATTTCCGATGAATTAGTCGTAAAATATGGAATAGATGATATGATAGACTTTGATACATTAAAAAATGATGGTTTATATGATAATGCAAAAAAATGCATTAGTTGGACCTTTAAAGAACTTGATTATCTTTTTGAACAACTCGAAGAATTTGATATAAATTCTTTTGGGAGAAAAAGAACTTTTGAATCAATGTTAGAACAATTATAATATAAAAAAGCCTTTGGAAATAACGCTTCCAAAGGCTTTTTTACAATCTGTTTGTGGTGGTGTTGTATTTTAGGGTGTGAAAATATTTTATACTTCCTCTACCATTTGCGTGGCTATAGCCTTAATCTGCTGTAAATCCTCGGCTGTTGGCTTCATACATACCTTAAAAGGCTCTGTATATTGTGAAAAGCCACATTGTCTTAAACGTAGGTCTATTGCGTCGGTGCCTTCGCCTGTCCAGCCATAAGAACCAAAAGCAAAAAAGCTTTTATGCTCTGTGTTTATGCACATTATTTTTGACAGTGCCACCCACGCCTTAGCAGGTGCATCTCGGTTAATTGTTCCTGTGCCTACTGCAATATAGGTTGCATTTTCTAAGGCTAATGCACATTGCTCTGGTGTAGCTGTATTCATATCAATTATTTCTGCCTTTATTGCCTTTTCGTTAAAAGCCTCATAAACTGCATTTGCAAGCTGTTTTGTATAGCCACTTGCTGAGGAATATAAAACAATAGCAGATTTACCCTTTGCTTCTACTGCCCATTCCTTATAGTATGCAATTACATTATCGGTATTATCAACCACAACAGGGCCATTTAAGGGTGCTATGGAATATACCTGCTTTTCTTCAAGCAGGCTAAGGGTATCATTAACAAAGCCCTTAAGCTGAATAAAGTAAAAATCAAAGTATGACTTAAGCTCGCTTATGTATTCATCAAAAAATCTTATAGACTCATCATTTCCGTTAGGCTCGCAGAAATCTGCACTGAACATACTGCCACTGAAAAGAACACCATCGTTTTCAAAATAGGTACACATACTGTCTGGTGTAGGTAGCATAGGTGCAGAGATAAACTCAAGCATACTGTTGCCAAGATTCAGCTTGTCACCGTCACCTACAGTAACACAGCTGTATTCAAAGCCAAGAATATTATCAAGCAATCTCTTGCCTATTTCTGTACATACAATAGTTGTTTTAGGGCTTGTTTTGAGTAGCCTTTCTATGCTTTCAGCCTGCTGTGGAGCTATGCGATTAAGTATCAGGTAATCAATAGCACCAATGTCGCACACAAGACCAAGATTATACTGAAAATCGTCATAAAAGCTACTCTCTACAATATCTATAAGAGCTGTTGCTCTGTCGTCAATAAGATATGAATTATATGTAGTGCCAAAACGGCACTCCTTATTAAGGCTGTTACATCTTAAAAAAGGATTTAACACACCTACATTATATACATTATTAGAAATTCTGACTAATGCCATTGCTATACTCCTTGTTACATTATTATACTGATTAATTGTAATATATATTTGAAAAGATTTCAACCAAATCATATAACTAAATATCCACCGTCACTCTGTAAGAGAATAAAAATCTGCTCCTCCAGCCCAGTTTCTCCGTTGATATAGACAAGTACGTTTTCATCGTCCTTGCCTGTACAGGTGAATTCATAGCAATGTACCTCTTTACCGTTTGCAAGTGGTATAAGAGCCCTTTTACTGCTTACTACGCTTAATTCTCTGCTTACGCTTTTAAGTGCCTGTTGCTTTGTAAGTGGCATACTGGCAATATTTCTTTCGTAATGATTCATAATATAGTTTTGTGCGTTATAGCTTATTACCCTGCCATCAGTCTGAGATACTCCTACCTTTATCAAATCGCCATAGCAGGTGGTTTGATTTTCTTTATATGCAAAATTTATGGTAAAAATACCATTTTGTAAAGCATAGTAGCTTTCTTCCATATTGTGAATATTTCTTTCCTCAAAAAATTGCTGTGCCAATTCAACAGCGTCCTCATATTCAATATTTTTATTTCCGTTTTGAGAGCTGTCGGTAAAATACATCTCGCAAATATAACAGCCCTTTACAGTTACAGTACCATAAAAGCCCTCGCCCACAAAAACATACACAGGTAATGTGCCTTGTCGTTTTTCCTTGTATTTTATTTTTGCTTCGTTAAGTCCAGCAAATTCTGCCATTGCTCTTTTTGCCTGCTGTGGTGTACATTCCTGTGCATTTGAGGTTTGACGTGGCTCTTTATTTTGCACACTGTCGGCAAAGGGACCGTCATAAATCAGGCTTGGATAGTCTGCAAAGCTTTCGCTTATAGTCAGAAAGCTGTTATCGAATTCGGTTTTGCTTTCTTTGGTGCTATCAACTGTTATATTTCCGTTAAGCGTAACGGTTTTGCCGATTTCCTTAGTACCATTACCGAATTGTGCAGATATATTTTCAATCTGTGGTGCTACAATATCGGCATACTCAGCCAGCCTTTGCATTGAATTTATATTATCCTTACTAAGCCTTTCGTTTCTTGATAGCATACCAATTGTAAACGACGCAAAGTCAGAAACCTGTGTTAAATATTTTTGAATACCCTCGCTGTCACTTTGTGAAACAGGTAGCTGACTAAGTGCGTTTTTTGCACCCTCAGCCTCTACCATAAGCTTAGAGGCTAACCCATATTGCTGTGGAGGTGTATTTGCATATGCTCCCTTTGTAAGAGTAGCCTTTATTGATGTGAAATAGTCCGAAAGCTCGCCAAGCGACCTTTGGTAAACATACTGAATAGTTGTTTTATAGGTGTTTGCAAGATTGTAGCCTGTAATGCCTGCACCCAGTATTATAAGCACAGATGCAGAAATAAAGCTTATCAACCGTACCCTTGCTCTTACCTTCACAGTAAGACCTCCTTGGATATAAACTAAAAGTTCTTAATGCTGTAAAGCTAGCTTTTATCTCTCTGCTTTGTAATAATAGCAAATATAAGACCAAAAACAACAGCAGAAGCAATACCAGCCGAGGCTGATTCTACACCACCTGTTATTATTCCGATAGGACCATCTTTATCTATTGCTTTTTTAACACCCTCTGCCATAGTGTAGCCAAAGCCACTTAGTGGCACAGTAGCACCAGCACCAGCATAGTCTACAATCGGTTTGTATACTCCAATAGCTGTAAGCACTACACCAAGCACTACAAAGCTAACCAGTATTCTTGCTGGTGTTAGCTTTGTTTTGTCGATTAAAAGCTGACCAATAAGGCATATAAAGCCACCAACCCAAAAGGCGTTTATATAATCCATCAGCATAATAAAACCTTCTTTCTTTGTGTTTTTAAATTTGGGTTTGTAGGGTAGCTACGCACAAACCAAACAGTATAAATTAACTACCCAAACAGACCAGTATAGACGTAAAATAGTTTGACTGGGCGTGGGGGATTCCATAAGGGGGCGAAGTCCCCCTTTGGTCGTGTGGGGAGGGTTAAGGGAGGGGATTTCGAAATTCCCTCCCTTACAATCTTTGCTTACTTTCTTTTGTAAGAAAGTAAGTCCCTGTGCGGGATAAGCACTATTAAATAATAAAAAGTTTATTATAAATCAATGGTTTGTAAGAGTTGATGTCTTTAGGTTTACACTAAAAATAAGTAAGACACCGACACATTATATGTGTCCCTAATAAATACAAACTAAAGTCTATAAAAATCTAACTTCATATGCCGTAAGCGTGTGTGCGTGAGCGTTTAGCTCACATCTACAAACCCGAATTTATCTTTTATATCCTTATTATTATCAACCCATTTCCCAATATACGCAAAAAACACCATTTTCTAAGCGAAAACGGTGTTTTAAATAATTTTTAAAGATTAAAATTCTGTTTGAATCTGGATAAAAATTCAACTGTTCTTGGGTTTTTAGGCTCGTTGATAACCTGCTGTGGAGTTCCCTCCTCGGCAATTACACCCTCGTCCATAAATATAATCTTATCTGCAACATCTCTTGCAAATTCTATTTCGTGGGTAACAACAATCATTGTGCTGTCAGAGGTTTTTAAGCCTCTTATAACATTCAATACCTCACCAGTAAGCTCAGGGTCTAGTGCTGAGGTAGGCTCATCGAAGCAGAGAATGTCAGGGTTTAAAGCCAAGGCTCTTGCTATTGCAACTCTTTGCTGTTGACCACCACTAAGATTGCAAGGGTAAGAGTCCTTTTTTTCTGAAAGACCAACCTTGTTAAGTAATTGCAGTGCGTTTTCCATTATCTTTTCCTGTGCCTCTTTATAGGTTTTAACTCCCATATACTCACCAGTAAGCTTCAGCTGTTCTTTAGCTAATAGCTGTGGAGCAAGCACAATGTTTTCGATAACCTTATACTGTGGAAAAAGATTAAATGATTGAAACACCATACCAAAGTGTAATCTGTTTTTTCTTATTTCCTTATCGCTTTGCTTTGATTTATCGTTACCATCGAATAACACCTTGCCATCTACTGTGATTGTGCCACTGTCAGGTGTTTCAAGAAAGTTAAGACATCTTAGCATAGTAGTTTTACCAGAGCCAGATGAACCGATTATAGCCAGAACCTCGCCCTTTTCAAGCGAAAAGCTAATATCCTTAAGAACCTCTGTTTTACCAAAGCTCTTTTTAATATTTTTTACCTCTAACATTGACATATAATCGCCTCCTTAACCCTTGTAATAATCAAGCTTCTTCTCAATATAGGCAAACAGTAGTGTTAAAATACCACAGAAAGCCAAGAAAAATACAGCTGAATAGAACAAAGGCCATATCAAACCCTCAGTGGAGAAATCCTTAGATTTCATAAGAATTTCAGAAATAGCAATAACATTTGCAAGCGATGTATCTTTAACAAGAGTGATAATCTCGTTGCCGATAGGTGCAGTAATTCTTTTGATTACCTGCATTAAAACAACCTTAAAGAATATTTGTGATTTTGTCATACCAAGCACTTGTCCTGCTTCGTACTGTCCCTTTGGAATAGATTCTATTCCACCTCTGTAAATCTCAGAGAAATATGCTGAATAGTTAATCACAAAAGCTATTAATGCAGCATTCATTCTAGGGAATACCAGCGAACCGTTTGTAATCATTGGTGGAATATAGAACACTACAAAAAGCTGAAGCATTAACGGTGTGCCTCTTATTACCCATACAAAGGTTTTAGTAAGCCATTTAAGAGGCTTAAAGCTTGACATAGAGCCCATTGAGATAATTAAGCCCAGTGGTAAAGCAAGCAATAATGTAATTGCAAATATGTAGCAGTTTTCACCAAAGCCTGTTAAAAGCTGTTGTGAAACATTTAAAAACTCATTCATAATTAATCCTACTTACTATTATTTAGGCTGTACAAGAATCAGATCCTGTAGCTGATACTTAGAAGCAATCTCCTTTAGCTTGCCCTCGTTTGCAAGCTCCTGAATAGCATCGTTAACCTTTTGTACTGTTTCAGGGCTGTTTTTACGGAAAGCAATACCATACTGCTCCTCTGCAAAGCTTTGCTCCTCTATAACCTTAAGGCTTGAGTAGTCTGTGCCGTTAGCTATTGTACCAATAGACATTACATAGTCGATAACTGCAATATCAGCTGTGCCAGCCTTAACCTCAAGCAATGCCTTAGCCTGTGAATCAACTGAAACGTAGTTAGCCTTTGTAAAGAAAGAATCAGTTGTTGCTACGCTTTCGCCAGCAGACTTTTTCTCTGCTACAACTGTTGCACCAGCAAGATTTTCAGCATTCTTATATTTTTCAACATTTTCAGCCTTAGTTACCATAACCTGCTTGTTTTCCATATATGCAACAGAAATATCCATATTTTCTTTTCTTTCGTCAGTAATTGTCATACCGTTCCATATACAGTCAATAGTTTTTGATGTAAGCTCAACCTCCTTAGAATCCCAGTCGATTTTCTGGAATGTAGGAGTAACACCCATTTTCTCACAAACAGCCTGAGCAAACTCTGTTTCAAAGCCAGTAAGCTCACCGTTATCATCAAGATAGTTCATTGGCTCAAAATATGTAATACCAATTGTCATTTTGCCCTTTTCTTCAATATAGCTCCAGTCAGTTGCCGATGAGCCACAGCCTGCAAGCATTGTAGCTGTACTAGCTGCAATCAATAGAATAGATAAGATTTTTTTCATTTGTTTATCCTCCGTTATATGTGTTGATTTATTATGTACAAGCCATAGCAAAGGCATATATTACATAATGTTTATACTGATTTTACTATTATACCATTAATAAGTTACTAAAGTAAAGTACTAAACGGTATCTTTATTAACTATCTTTTAAACTTATTTTGATTTATTTTTCACAAAAGTGTTGACAAATGTATTGCGATAGGATATAATATAAAAGCTGTAAGAATTGCAGTACAATTTAATAGCTTTCGAGGTGTAACTCAGTTTGGTAGAGTGCTTGGTTTGGGACCAAGATGCCGCAGGTTCAAGTCCTGTCACCTCGACCATAGAAAGTCAGTAAGCTTTGATTTACTGACTTTTTTCTTTGTATAAATAAAACTCAGGGACTTGAACCTGAGAAGGCTGTGAGCGTGAAGAAAATGTGCCAGTGGCACATTTTTAGCGAGCAGTAGCGAACGCTTGAGCGTGAGCTGTTCGTCACGTAAGTGACGAGTCAAGTCCTGTCACCTCGACCATAGAAAGTCAGTAAGCTTTGATTTACTGACTTTTTTCTTTGTATAAATAAAACTCAGGGACTTGAACCTGAGAAGGCTGTGAG
>JAXJTP010000081.1:0-30157 GCA_036309525.1 Acutalibacteraceae bacterium
GCTTTGCCCTTTAAAATCCCACGAGGGGTGTTACCCCTCGACCCCATAAACTTTTGAAAAAGTTTAATCAAAACTTTTAAGCTGTCTTTCCTTAGGTGTGAGCGACAGCTCACACCTACAAACCCAAATTTGCACCTTTAATTACTAAAAAACAGGGCAATAACCTACCAGATTATTGCCCATAAATTTACATATTCAATTATTTTTCGCTATTAACTATATCCTCAACAACCTTTTCAATGTTGCTCTGACATAGACCGAAAATCTCAAGAAGCTCCTTTGCAGGGCCTGAGTAACCGAACTCGTCGTTTACACCAATCTTTGTAACCTTTACAGGACACTCAGCAGAAACAACATCGCAAACAGCGTCACCTAAACCCCCGATTACATTATGCTCCTCAACAGTTACAATTCTACCTGTTTCCTTAGCAGCCTTAATGATAATATCTCTGTCGATAGGCTTGATTGTATGAATGTTGATAAGTCTTGCGTTGATACCCTTAGCCTCAAGTGCTTTAACAGCCTTTAGTGCCTCGTTTACAACAAGACCAGTTGCAACAACAGTAATATCGTTACCCTCGTGTAGAGTAATACCCTTACCAAGCTCAAATGAATAGTTGTCAGGGTCGTTAAAGCTATCAATAGCTAGTCTACCAAGTCTGATATAAACAGGGCCGTCATATTTGTAAGCAGCCTTAACAGCCTCAATCATCTCGTAGTGGTCAGCAGGGTTAAGTACAACCATACCAGGAATTGCTCTCATAATAGCAATATCCTCGATACACTGATGTGTAGCACCGTCTTCACCAGTAGAAATACCAGCGTGTGAGCCTGCAATCTTAACGTTTAGTCTAGGATAAGCTACTGAGTTTCTAATCTGCTCAAAGGCTCTACCAGTAGCAAACATTGCAAAAGAAGCAGCAAAAGGAACCTTACCAGCAGCAGCCAAACCAGCAGCTACACCAACCATATTACCCTCTGCAATACCACAGTTGATAAAACGCTCAGGGAATTCCTTCTTGAAAATACCTGTTTTTGTAGCAGCAGCCAAGTCAGCGTCTAATACAACTATATCGTCATTT
Organism: Acutalibacteraceae bacterium; assembly: GCA_036309525.1. GTDB lineage: Bacteria > Bacillota > Clostridia > Oscillospirales > Acutalibacteraceae > CAG-964. The sequence goes on from JAXJTP010000081.1 coordinate 1,083, forward strand.
GTTTTAGCTAGCTCGCATAGTGCAAGACCAAAGCTTTCTCTTGTTGCTTTATTAATAACCTGTGCCATTATACAAGTGCCTCCAACTCTTTTAGTTTTGCTTCAAGCTCAGCCATTGCAGTTTCATACTGCTCCTTGTTAGGAGCTGTACCATGCCAGCCTACCTGATTCTCCATAAATGATACGTCCTTACCCTTAACAGTAGAAGCAATAATTACAGAAGGCTTACCCTTAACTGTCTTTACCTGCTCAAAAGCAGTCTCAATTTCGTCAAAGTTATGACCATCAATCTTTACTACATTAAAGCCGAAAGCCTCAAATTTCTCATCAAGTGGCTCAATACCACCAATTTCAGCAACTGTACCATCAATCTGCAAACCATTGCAGTCAACGATAAAGCAGATGTTGTCAAGATTTTTATGAGCTGCAAACATAGCAGCCTCCCAAACCTGACCCTCTTCACATTCACCGTCACCAAGAAGTGTGTAAACACGGTAGTCTTTATTATCAAGCTTACCAGCAAGTGCCATACCACAAGCAGCAGATACACCCTGTCCAAGTGAACCAGAGCTCATATCAACACCAGGAGTACCCTTCATATCAGGGTGACCCTGTAGCATTGCACCTACGTGACGAAGAGTTGTAAGCTCATTCCAATCAAAATATCCCTTTAGTGCTAGTGTAGCATATAAGCTAGGACAGCAGTGACCCTTTGAAAGCACAAATCTGTCACGGTCGCTCCACTGTGGATTAGCAGGATCTACATTCATCTCTTTAAAATAAAGATATGTGTAGATGTCAGCAGCTGAAAGAGAACCACCTGGATGACCTGATTTAGCATTGAATGTGCCTATAATAGCACCCATACGGGACTTACAGGCATTAATCTGAAGTTGCAGTTTTTCTGCACTGTTCATAGTACAAACATCCTTTCTAAAACCACCTGTATTTTTATACAGGGAAAAATTCTTGTTCATTTACGCTATTACGCAGTGTGTCTACTACATTATATATTAAAAAACGATTTATTACAAGTACCTTTTTATCTTTATTTCTTTTAATCGCAGGTAGTAGAGATTATATTATTAATATTGCTCAAATCGCTTAATAATTTCAAATCATATATTTTAAATTGATACAGCTATAGCGTTATGCTTTTCAAAGTAATAGTAATTATCAAAGCCAATACCTTTAAGCAAATGCAGTGCTTCATTAATACCTTTACCCAAATCAGCTACCTTATGAGCGTCAGAGCCAACAGTAATAAGTCTGCCACCAAGAGTATAATAGCGTTTTAATAGAAATTCATCAGGCATTGTTAAACCAATTTCCTGACGCAAGCCCGAGGAATTCACCTCAAGTGCCTTACCGTTTTTGATTAGAGTATTAAATATTTCATCAATTATTGGTAAATACTCGTTTATGTCAATAGAAATTTTATGAACACCTGTTATATAACGTAGGGGATAGGTAAGGTGAGCAAGGCTGTCAAATTTATTCCACTTAACAACCTCAAGCACCTCATTAAAATATGTGTGTAATAATTTCTTTGCACCTTCAGCTGTATATTCAAGCCAATAAAAATCTTTTTCGTTACGCACATTATGCACAGAGGCAAGCACAAAATCAAAATCATCAAGACTTAAAGCAATATCAGCAGACTTCAAATCCTGCACAGCCTGCCCCAGCTCAACACCTCTTAAAAGCTTTATTTTATCGGCATATTTAGCCTGACTTTTCTTCATATTCTCAATAGACTTTGGAATAAGTGTTGAAAAATCTCCAAATTCGCTATCATCAGGATTTTCCCAACCGTTAACCTCGCAATGGTCAGTAATAGTAAGTACATTTATACCAAGCTTAATAGCCTGTTCGCACATATCATCTGTTTCTTCACACCCATCAAAGCTCCATTTACTGTGGGCGTGACAATCACAGATAAAGTCGAAATCATATTGCATTTTATTCATCTCCTTATATAAAAAGAAATATAAAAAGGGTGGTAAAAACCACCCTGTATTGATTATTCCATTTCCCAGTTGTGCCAAACATTCTGCACATCATCGTTGTCCTCAAGATTGTCAAGAAGCTTCTGCATTTTTGTTACAGCGTCAGCGTCTTCAATCTTTGTATATGTTGAAGGTACCATTTCAACCTCAGCACTAGCAAACTCATAGCCCATATTTGTTAAAGCCTCGTTTACCTCGCTGAAATCAGAAGGCTCTGTAAATATTGTAAATACATCGTCCTCAACCTCAACGTCAGCAGCACCACACTCAAGAGCGTCCTCCATTACCTTATCCTCATCAAAGTCGCATTCTTCTCTGTCGATTATAAGAACACCCTTCTGAGAGAACATAAAAGATACACAGCCAGGTGTACCCATATTGCCACCAAATTTATCAAAGTAATGTCTGACATCACCAGCTGTACGGTTACGGTTATCTGTAAGTGTTTCAACAATTACAGCAATACCACTTGGACCATAGCCCTCGTAAGTAATAGCCTCGTAGTTGTTTGTGTCACCGTCGCCAGATGCCTTCTTAATAATTCTTTCAATATTGTCATTAGGAACATTGTTAGCCTTAGCCTTAGCTATACAATCTCTTAATTTTGAGTTTACAGTAGGGTCTGCACTGCCACCATCTCTTACAGCAACAGCAAGCTCACGACCAATTTTAGTAAAAATCTTAGCTCTTGCAGCGTCGTTTTTACCCTTCTTCTGTTTTATTGTACTCCATTTATTATGTCCTGACATTAATAAATCCTCCCTAGAAAAACTATTGAATATATTGTAGCACAATTTTTTTATCTTTGCAACATTCTATATTTTATAGCTGTATCGATTAATATTACATAAATTTCCTCATTTTCCAAATATTTATTAAAGAATATTTGGATAATATTTCATAATTTCCTTGAAAAATATTTAAATAATTTGTATAATGTAGTTAAATTAAACAGACTTTAAGCAATAATCTAGCTATTAAGTCTGTTTTTGCAGAAAATAAAGAAAGGAGTTTAATACGTTGAAGATATCTGAATTTGAACCTGAAAAGGTTTTTTATTATTTTGAAGAAATTTCAAAAATTCCACGAGGCTCAGGTAATACAGAAAAAATAGCTGAATATTGCCTTGAGTTTGCAGAAAAAAGAGGCTTAAGGGCTGTAAAGGATAACGCTGGAAATGTGATAATTTATGCCGATGGTACAAAGGGCTATGAAAATAGCAAGCCACTTATTCTGCAAGGTCATCTTGATATGGTTTGTGAAAAGGTTGCAGAGTCTGATATAGATATGCAAAATCAAGGAATAAAGCTATGCACAGACGGAGAGTCAATATGGGCAAACGGTACAACTCTTGGTGCAGATGATGGAATAGCTATTGCATATATTATTGCACTGTTAGATTCTGACGATATACCACACCCACCTATTGAGGCATTGCTTACAAATGATGAAGAAATTGGTATGCTAGGTGCAAGAGCACTTGATATTTCTCTTTTAAAGGGAAGAAGGCTCATCAATATAGATTCAGAGGCTGAGGGAATAATTACTGTAAGCTGTGCTGGTGGAGTTCGTGCCTATTGCGATTTACCACTAAATTTTGTACAAGCAGATACAGATACAATTGCCTTTAAGCTTAAAATAAGTGGTTTGCTTGGTGGTCATTCTGGAATAGACATCAATAAGCACCGTAAAAATGCGAATATCTTACTAGGCAGACTCTTACAGCATATTGTTAGAACATCAGAAATTTATGTTTCTGATATTAATGGTGGTAAAAAAACAAATGTTATTCCACAGCAATCTGAATGTGTAATTTGTGCTAAAAACATTTATAAGGCTACAATAGAAAAATCTGTAAAAGGCTTTAATGATATTATTAAGCGTGAAATCGGTCATATGGAGCCAGATGTAAATATCAGCTATAAAAGCTGTGATATACCTAAAGCTCATACCGACAACGACAGTGCACGTAAGCTTATATTTACACTTCTACAGGTACCAAATGGTGTACAAAGTATGAGCCCTGATATGCCTGAAATGGTTCAAACCTCATTAAGCCTTGGAGAGTTATCAATAGTAGAAAATTCTCTTAAAATGGCATTTTTTATACGAAGCAACGCTTCAACAGGAAAACAGCTTACAGTTCAAAAGCTACTTTCGTTTATTGATTATTTATGTGGTAGCGTAGAATTTAAAGCAGATTATCCTGCGTGGGAATATCGTCCACAGTCACCATTACGTGATACTATGATAAAAGCATATCAGGAATATTATTCTGATATGCCACAGATACAGGCAATTCACGCAGGTCTTGAATGTGGTATTCTTGCCTCTAAAATCAATGACCTTGATATGGTTTCTTTTGGACCTGATATTCTTAATGTTCATACACCAAAGGAAATAATGAATATCGAGTCTGTACAAAGAAGCTGGTACTATTTCCTTAAGGTTCTTGAAATGTGCAAATAAAAATAATAGGGGCTGTTTGAAGGATTGAAAGTATTATATATTTTCATACAGTCCCTAAAATAACTAAGAAAGGATTTATATTATGATTAAAGACGGTTTTTTATATATTGCCACTTTGATTTTTTTGGCTGGAACATTGGTTTGCTTGCCTAAGCTTTTAAAGGGCAAGGTTGCTCAAAAGGTTTTTCAGTTTGCACCTCCTGTTGTACTTATTTATCTCGGATTAATGCTATTATGTACAGTTAAGCTATGGGATTTAGAAGCAACCTCGGCAACATATAGTGCATTAAAAAATCCACTCTTATATGCAATGCTGTTTATAATGCTGTTAAGATGTGATTTAAGAAAAATTATCAAGCTAGGCCCTAAAATGCTTATAGGATTTTTCTCTGCAACAATTACAATTGGACTAGGCTTTGTTATTGCATATGCAATAATGGGTAGATTTCTTGGTGAAGGTGCATGGCAGGCATTAGGTGCTTTATGTGGAAGCTGGATGGGTGGCACAGGTAATATGCTTGCAATTCAAACAGCACTTAATGTAGATGAAGCAACAATGGCGTATGTGCTTGTTATGGATACAATCTGTGCAATGCTTTATGTAATGTTCCTGTTGTGGGTAATAGGCTTTTCTAAAAAGTTCAATAAGTGGACAAAGGCAGATACCCGTTTGATTGACGAGGTTGGTATAGCCTTAGAAAAAGAAGCAAAAGCAAACACAAAGCCTTTAACATGGCAGAACATAATGATACTTTTAGGCTCAGGTCTTATTGTTTCAGCAGGCTCTCAATATGTAGGTGTGGCTTTAAATGGTCTGTTACCAGTTTTCGATAAGGGCACATGGACAGTATTGGTAGTTACACTTCTGGGTGTAATTCTGGCTATGACTCCTTTTGGTAAAATAAAAGGAACAGAAGAGCTTTCAAATACACTTTTATACATCATAATTGCACTTATCGCATCAAGAGCAGACCTTTCAAGCATAGGTAATGCACCTGCTTGGATAATTACAGGCTTCATAGTTCTTTTGTTCCACGTTGGTGTTATGATTATTCTTGCAAAGCTTTTAAAAATGGATATTTTCACCTGTGCAGTTGCATCACTTGCAAATATAGGTGGTACAGCAACAGCACCAGTTCTTGCAGGCTCATATAGCAGTGCTTTAGTACCAGTAGGTATTATAATGGCACTATTAGGATATGTTGTAGGAACAGGTGGAGGATTAATTGTAGCTAAGCTTATGAGCTTATTTGCGTAGCTCTATATAGTATAAATCAAAAGTACCCCCTGAGAAATCTCAGGGGGTACAGCTGTGTTATTCAGTTTTTTCAAAAATAAGCTTTTTAGCTTCTTTTTCTTTTTTGCGTTTTTCTCTTACCTTTAAAAAGAAGTCTGTCATTATTTTGCTACATTCATCTTCAAGTAATCCACCTGTGATATTTGGCTTATGATTAAATGGGTAATCAAACAGATTAATAATACTACCACAAGCACCAGCCTTTGGATTTTTAGCTCCAAAGTAAAGATTTCTGATTCTTGAATTTATAATAGCACCAGTGCACATAGGGCAGGGCTCAACTGTAACATATAGGTCACATTCCCACAATCGCCAGCCACCAAGCCTTTCACAGGCGTTATATATTGCAATGGTTTCAGCGTGTAGCATAGCATTTTTTTTACTATCTCTTTTATTATAGCCTATACCAACTATTTCGCCATTGCGAACCACCACAGCACCAATAGGCACCTCGTCTTCCTCAAAAGCTATTTGAGCCAGCTCTAAGGCCTTTTTCATATAAAAGCTGTTGTCACTCATTATCTTATTCTATTGATGCTTTTATGCTGTTGTAGCAGTAAGTATGCATGTAGCTATAGTTGAGATTGTAAACAAAATCATACATGGTGTGGTAAAGCTGTAGCGTAGCTTTTGACTCATAGTAAATTCACTCTCAGGCTTTTCAAAGGTAAATAAATCGTTTTTGTACTTTTTGATAAGTGATACAGCACAAATTAAGCCAACGCCAATCAATACAAGTGCTACACCAGATTCAGCCAAAAGCATAGTATCTTCGCTAGTTGCATTAGAAAGTATATCATATACTACAGCCCAAGCGTTATTTACAAAATGAAGTATAATTGCTGGTATAATAGAATTTGTTTTTACCGTAAGGTAACCAAGCACTAAGCCTGTTAAGAATGTAACAGGAGTCTGAATAAAGTTACCGTGCATAAATCCAAACAGAACAGCAGAAATAATAATAGCAAGTGCATCTCCGTGCTTTGGTCTTATAGAACCAAGAATAGCTCCTCTGAATACAAACTCCTCAATAATTGGTGGTACCATTGCAACTGAAATAAAATATATTGCATTACCCCACAATCCAGTTACTGTGCCAAAATCTGAGGCCTCATTTTCAAATCCGAACAGACTAAGGTTCATATTCATAAATGATAAAAGAAGATTAAAAACATAAACAAAGCCCATACTGGCAATGGTAAATTTAACAGTGTCAGCAACATTTACCTTTTTTATACTAAGCACATCATCTAATCGTAGCTTATTGAATTTAGTGATGATAAGACCACTCAAGCCAAAGCCCACAAGACACATAAGGCTGTTTAATATATACATTGTTACAGGCTCAATACCACTTATATAATCACTATTATCCAAATTATAAGCACCCGTAAACATAATAATCATAATCAGAATGATTGCAAGCCCCTCTGATATAAGTGAAAAAATCAATAAACCACCAGCAGACCTGTTTGCAACCTTTTTTATGCTTTCCTTTTCCTGAGCAATTTTCATATCCTGTTTAATTTTTTCAAGATTATAGCCCGATATATTTGGCATTACATTTAGAGTGTTGCTGTTATTAAATTGATTATTATTGCTTTGCTGATTATAAGCGTGATTATCCACAGGATTTGGAACAGGTGGTGCCATAGCTAGATTACGATAATTGTAATTCACCTGTTGATTAGCTCGCTGGTTAAGTGGTATTCCGTATCCACAATTAGGGGTAAAGCCTTGATTATCTTGATTATTATATGTAGGCTGTGAAGGATTACCATAATTCGGTACGCCTGTATTATTATTAAAATTATTCATCTAAACACCTCTCTAGGGTATTATATCACTTAAATATTATAAAAACAATATTTTTACGCTTGTTTACAGATACTTAATAAATATCAGGAATACCTATAGCAAGCCTTCAAAATTAATTTTCTTAATATTTCAGTATATATAAAGGTTATTAATTTTTATATGTGATTTATTTCAAGAAAAGTCGTTTGCTTTATCTGATATGTTACAGTATATAATATTTTTTTAGTTCAAATATTAGATTCGTGATAGTACACATACGCTTTGTTTGAAATCTTGTTAATATGCTAATAAAATAATTATCATTTATGCAATATGACTATTTTAATCCGGTAATAATTGTAGTATAATATAACATTCTTTGGTTATTTTTATATTATTTAGCTAAATTTAAGTGGCTGAATATTTAAAATAAAATATTATGAAAGAAGATTAATTAATGAAATAAACAAAAAAGCGAATTTCAGTTTTTACAAAGCAAACAGTATCGGTGCTGTTAGTTCTTTTAATGCTTGTTTCTGTTTTTTCTGCATTTAATATAACAGCTTCAGCAGAAAATAGAAATATATATTACAAGAACACAAATGGTTATAATGTTGTGTATGCTTATGCTTGGGATACAACTAATAATAACGCACAGAAGCTAGATGTCTGGTCTGGTACCCCTATGGAGCGTTTGGGTACATCTGACTATTATAAAATTTCTGTTGACTCGTCAGCTAATATGATTATTTTTAGCAATGGTTCAAACAGCGATAAAACAGCAGATCTTGAAATACCTTCATACAACAATCCAATGTATAGTGGTATCTGGGAAAGCGATTTTGACGAAAGTCAGTATACTATTTCAAGTAACAATGTAAGAGCTGTTAATGGTAAAGTGGACGCAATTGCTCCTCATACCTTTGGCGACAATATTTATGCTGCCAGTGCTACCTATTTTGACTATATGTCAGATGATGAAATGACAGGTAGCTATCTTTACCCTACAAAAGCAGGTACTGGTCATAACGGTGCTGATGATAACTGGTATCCTTTTTATCGCTTTAACAGAGCAATAAAGGTTGCCGCAGAGAATAACGCAAATTGGCAATATCCACTTTATCTGGGTAACTTTTGTAACGTTCCTGGTGCAAATGATGGAATAAAAGCACATAATGGTGATTTCTGGAATGCCACAGACTCGTATAATGTTTCAAGATTTGACTATGTTGCAAATAATTCCAACAGAAAATACGTAGACAGGTATGGAAACGTTAAAGAAATCGGTATAAACGATTATAATGAGGCTGTACAGGGCTTGGTTAGCAATCAGCTAAAGAATAACGAGCTTATGGTAACACCTACATTAAAGCTACCTTACTTTGATATTGATTTTCTTACACAGAAATACGGCTTAGAGGACGGTAAGCTTAATTCAACAAATGCAAAAAGAATTGCAAAGGTATACCAGTCATATTTCCCATTTGTTGAACAAAAGGAAAAAGATAATAAGGGCAGAACCTACTCTAAATATAGGTTCGACTCAACAGGTGGTACAGATAATGTTTACTTTACCTGGAATGGAGAAAATCCTAAGACTGTAAACTATGGTCACGGTACTAATTATGCTGTGCAGGATGGTTTAAGTCATTTTATGTACCAAACAGCATCAGGCTATGGTATTTTCCCATTTAATAATGGACCATGGACAGACAAGAAAGATCGTAAAGGTAATGATAATCTTGACTATGGCTTTGGTATTCGTATTGACATCGACTTCAGAGTTACTGGCACAGGTACTATAGATGGTACAGAAAATGGCGAGCCTATTACCTTTAACTTCTCAGGCGATGACGATATCTGGGTTTACATAACAGACGATTATGGTAACTCTAATCTTGTGCTTGACCTTGGTGGTAACCATAAAATGGCATCAGGCGATATTAACTTTAATACTATGAAGGCTACCGTTAAAAGAGTATATGATCGTTCAAATTCAGGCTCTATCCACAACAAGCAGATTCAGTTTAACAATGGTGATAAGCTAAACCCTAACAAAACATACCATATGACTGTTTTCTATATGGAAAGAGGCTTGATTGAATCTAACTTCCAGATGAATTTCTCATTCTATCCTCTTGATAACATTTTTACTACTGAAAAATTTGTTGAAACAGCGTATGTAAACAATGGTATTAAAGATGAAGTAGCAAAGGTTGATGAATTTACAATTACCAACAAAGCTAATAATGCAGTTGTTGCTAACAAGGAATACACGCTTGACGGTGAAAAATATAATACACTTGGCGATGGTAGCTATAAAATAAAGGATGGACAAACAGCTTCATTTAATAATATAGCTAAAACAGGTAGTACTTTGAATGTAACCGAAAGCACAGCAGGCTCGGTATATGATTATACAACAAGGTTTACTGTTACCGATGTTGAAAACAACCAGCAGGTTGCAAGTGGTAATACACTTACAACAGGTGATTTTCTATTCCAAAACAGAAAATCAGCCAATGATATGACAAACTTTAATGTTGCATTCTATAATACACCAAAAACAAGCAATATTTCTTTGACTAAAAAAGTTGAAAAAGACGGCACTGAGATAAGCTCGAATATGGATTTTCCATTTACTATTTTATTAGACCTTGACGGAGATGGTAATAAATATAACTATGCTCCATATCCACTTGAGTATAAATTAAGTGGAAACAGTGCTACAACCTATGTTACAACCTCAACTGGTGAATTTACTCTTCAGTCAAATCAAAAGGCTGTATTTACTGGTATACCAGTAAATGCAAAGTATAGAATTATAGAAACAGCAGACAGAGACCTTTATTTTTCAGATAAGGAAAACGACATGGTTGAAGGTACAGTTTTAGCTACTGCAAGCCACAACGATATTACCTTTACCAACACAATGATTAATAACGATCCAACTGTTGTACAGCTACAGGCTGAAAAGCTACTTGACGGTGAAAGCAATTTTAAAGAGATATTTAACTTTAAATTGCAGGAGATTAATGCACAGGGTGATATGATTGGTACAGCACAAACTGTAAACAATTCTAATGGTAATACTATACAATTCCCTTCAATTGCTATCAAAAAGGTAGATACAGGAAATTATATTACTCTTAAGGATATGTATGTATACACTACCCGACCATCATTAGGAACTAAAATGACAAAAATCACTGATGGTATTTATGAAATCACCTTCAATAATTTGTTATCAGGAGGCTACAGTTACAGGTTTACTGCTAACGGAAGTAACGATCATACCTGGGATTTAACAGGTGCGTTTAATGGTACCAACAATATATCAATACCAGTAGCAAAAAATAATTCAACTATTAAGCTAAGGATAGATGTTTCTGAATTTAACTTTAATAAAAATTCAGGTAGTGTTACAGTTTCTTATACTGTAACTCCACCAACTACTATCTCAAATAGTGTCTATTTAAATAATACAAAGGGTTGGTCTACTCCACATATTTATTATTGGAGTGATTCAAATAAATCAATGGTAGGCTGGCCTGGTAAACCAATGCAAAGTATTGGTAATAGCATTTATAAATATGATATTCCAGAAGATGCACAGTATGTTATTTTTAATGTAGGTAGTAGTAGTGAGCAAACATCTGATTTAACAGTTGAATTTGGACATATTTATGATAATAAAACAGGAGTCTGGAGTGAATATACCCAGCCAGCAGAGGTTGTTGAATACAGCAAAACAACCAACAATCTGCCAAGTAGCTCAGATGTATACACCTATAAACGATACTTTGAGATTTCAGAGGTAATCGGTTCCTGTAATATCGAAAACAAGGATTTATCAGTAGACTCAGAGGGTAATATCGACAAAAATTCTTTATCATATATTTATGACGAAACAAAGTATTATGCTGTTGTAACAGTTAATCAGTATGCAACAGGAATACAAACAAATGTCGAATATTACAAAGTCCTTAACACTTCTCCTTTAAGCTACAAGAAGGTATCTGAGAACGACGTTACATTCCGTAACTACCATAAGGGTAGGTTGACAGTTTTAAAGGAAGATATGAACGGTAATCCGATTAATGATGGAGTTACATTCTCTCTTTATAAGGTTAGTGGTGACGGTGCCGATATAGAAGGTCTTGAGCCTATAGAAAAAACAGTAAGCAATGGTAAGGCTGTGTTTGAGAATCTTGATATTTTTGTTGGACAAGACAAGCACGATACCAGCAGATTACAGTGGTATTGTGTTGTAGAGTCAGAGCCAAAGGATGGTTATGTAATCAATACATCAAAGCGTTACTTTGTAATACCAGAGGTTACACCTTCAAAAACATCTGAATACGACACTATAATTGACGAAAAAATGTACAATTATGTGCTAAAAAATGGTGAAAAAATTTACGACATAGAGTACACTGTTGTAAATGCACCAGTAGTTGTACCAAAAGCCAGTGGTAGTGGTACAGCTAAATATGTATATACCGGTATTGCAGTTATGGCTTTAGCTTTAGCTATGGCTGGTGTATATGTAGGTATTAATAGTTACAAACGCAGAAAATGCAAGGTGCAATAATTTCTGCGATAAAGTAAAAAAATAATTCAAAGGAGTAAAACTATGAAAAAAACAGTCAGAATTCTTTCTGCTCTTCTAGCTGTAATGATGATTTGTATGACATTCGTAGTAACAGCAAGTGCAGAAGAGGTAAACACACTAAAATTATCATCTGATAAGACAGGCTTTAAATTCTCAATTTTTAAGCTTGCAGATCTAAACGAAACAACAGGTGCTTTTACAATCAATGAGTCTATTGCAAAAACTCAGAGAGATGAGGTTGAAGCTAAGCTAGCTGTTGTTGATGCTACAAACGCAAAGGCTAAGGCAATCGCTACATATCTAGATGGTCAGATTTCAGGTAAATCAGTTGCTGATCAGCTAGCTATTCTTGGTACACCTGTTGCTACATTCGATACAAAGGTTTCTGCAACAATGGAAATTACAACACTTGTAGATGGTATCTACTATGTTACAGCTCTTGCAGGTGACACACCAGCCAACGTAACACAGAATCAAGGTTCTATTTTTGTTCTACCTGAATATAATCCAACATCAAACACCTGGAACTACACAGTAGATGTAAAACTAGGTGGTAAGGTTTCTTCTGGTGAGGTAGAGGTTGATAAAACTATCGTTCCTTCAAAGGACTATACAACTTCAGCAAATAATGATTCTGCTATCACAGACGAAACAACTCCTGTTAAATTCCAGCTTTCAGCTTCAATTGTTGGTTCAAAAGAACAGCCACTAAAAGCATATGTTATTGGTGATAAAATGGATGACGGTCTTACATATGTAGCAGGTCAGACACCAGTAGTAAAGCTTGTAGATGGTACAAATGAGTATGCACTAACAGCTGGTCAGTACGAGGTTAAAACAGCACCTAAATATACAGGTGCTGAGCATCAGGATTATACATTTGCAGTAGAGCTAGATGCAGATGTATTTGGTAAGGATAAAACACTTAGCAACGGCAAATCTTTCTATGACTACAAAAAGGTAGTAGTTGAGTATGTAGCTACAATTAACGAAAACATCGAAGTTATTAAGGCTGAAGATAACAAAGACTACCTATTATACCAGAACAATGGTGGTAGCTTTACAGAGGTAATCGGTGACACAGTAAAGGTTTATACACTAGGTATCGACGTTACAAAGTATGATGCTACAACAAATGATAAGAAAAAGCTAGCTGGTGCAGAGTTTACACTATATGCTAAGGATGCAGATGGCAAGCTAACAGCAGTTGCAATGGCTACATCTACAATAGCTGGCTTTGACAAGTTCTATGCAAGCGAAAATGATAAAAGAAACGAAAACGAGTACAATGTTAAGCCTGGCAACTATGTAATTAAAGAAACAAAGGCTCCAGATGGATATACACTAAATACAGCAGAAATTCCAGTAGTAGTTGCTGCTGATCTTACATCAAGTAGCATTAAGCCAATTGATGTTGAGCACACAGAGGATGTAGACGGTTACTTCTCTCGTGAGTGTGGTAACACACCAATAATTCTACCAGCAACAGGTGGTGCTGGTAGAATTATGTTCACAATTGTTGGTGCTATACTAATTTCACTTGCAGGTGTTCTATTCTATGCAGTAATGAGAAAGAAGGATACTTCAAAATAATTGCTGATTGAAATAGTAAAGTGTTTCTAAAATTAAAAGGGAATGCAGTTTTCTGCATTCCCTTTTGAAATAAAGGCTTGTAGATATTGTTATTATATTTTATAAAAACATAATAACAATGTGTACAGGTGTATCACAAAATAATTAAGATTAGGAAAGTTTATTTATGAAAAGAAAAATTGCGATTTTTTTTGTTATTATAATATTTCTTGCTGGATTATCTATAATGCTTTATCCTGTTATAAGCTCATTTGTAAACAATATGAATTATCGTGATTCTATGGTAGGCTATGTAGAGAATGTTGCACAGATGCAGGATGAAAGCATAGTAAACCATTTTAAAGACGCAGATGATTATAATAAAAGCCTTACAGGTAATATGATACTTACCGACCCATTTGACGAAGAAGCCTACAAATCAATTGGTGCAGACTACGAGGGTACTTTTGATGTTGATGATAAGGGTCTTATTGGTTATATAGAAATACCAAAGATAAATGTATATTTACCTATAAGTCATGGTACAAGCGAAGAGGTGCTTCAAAAGGGTGCAGGTCATCTGCAAAATACATCTTTTCCTGTTGGTGGAGAAAGTACGCATTCGGTTATATCAGCTCATACAGGCTATCCAGGAAAAAGCTTTTTTGATTACATAGATGATTTAGAGCTTGGTGATGAGTTTTATATTTATGTTTTAGACCGAACCCTAAAATATCAGGTTGATGATATTACAGTTATCCTGCCACACGAAACAGAGGGGTTAAGAATAAGAACAGGCGAGGATTATGTAACATTGCTTACCTGTACTCCATACGGAATTAACACCCACAGACTGCTTGTAAGGGGAACAAGAGTTGAATATACACCAGAAACTATTACAACAGAGTTTAACCCAATTAGTATGAATAAAGGCTGTATGTATCTGTTTGGCTATAAAATTCCTTATTGGATTGCTGGCTGTATAGTAGGTGGCTTTGTTTTGCTTGTGATTATAATTGTAGCTGTTGCAGTTAAAAGCTCACGAAGAAAAGTAAAAAGAGAAGCTATTAAATCATCAAATAAGGAGGAATAACTGTAATGAAAAATAAAGCTATCAGAAAGGTTATTATAGTAATTGCGTTTGTTTTTCTTATAACAGGCTTAGCACTGGTGCTATTTCCTCCTATTTCCTCCTATTTCTAACAGCATTGGCACTGCAATAGCGAAAAATGAGATTGTAAAATTTGATGAGCAAATTAATAATATAGCAGAGGGCTCTTTTAAAGATGCTTTAGAAAAGGGTGAGGTTGACAAAGAGAGTTACCCAATAGACAAAAACGGAAAGAGAACATCAGATGTGCCGATCATTTTTGAGGTTGAGTCTGGCAGATTGCTGAAGGATAGCTTAGAATATAACGAAAAGCTAAAGGACACCCAAACACAAACCCTCACATCAGAGTCTTATGAGCAACAGGTTTTAAATCTGCTTGACTATGGTGTTATCACAAATATATATGGCTATGTTTCAGCACCTACTATAGATATGCAGTTACCTGTTTATTTGGGTGCAAGTGAATATAATATGAGCTATGGCGTAGCACATCTTTGCTATACATCTCTTCCTACTGGTGGAGAAAGCACAAATACTGTAATAGCAGGACATACAGGCTATATAGGTAGAATTTATTTTGATAAATTACATTATCTGCAAATTGGAGACAGCATAGAGTTTACAAACTATTGGGGCAAGCTTAACTACAGAGTATCAGAAACAAAGATTGTAGACGAGCATGATTCATCTGATATTTATATAAAGAATGGCAAGGATTTGCTTACTCTTATCACCTGTATATCAAATGGTAATGGTGGCTTTGACAGGTATCTTGTTATTTGCGAAAGAGTTTGATAGAAGAATATACTAGCATTTATCTCATTACACTCAATTTACTGTTTTCATTTTTCACAAAATTAATTTTTTAATAAATACACAAATGGACTAAAATTCGTTACAAATTGAATTTTAGTCCTTTTATTTTTTTCAGGCTCTGTTTTTCTCGCCACAACATTTATTATAGAGCCAGACTTTTACTGCTGTTTTTGTTTTTAGAATTTCCAATAAATCTACAATTAAATGATGTAGAGGGAAGAGTTTTTTGATTAGAACAGAAAGGTGTACAAACTTTGCATTAGCTGATGTTTATACAAATGCTCTTACAGCCTGTAGAGCTTGCTTTTAAATAAAAAAATTAAAAAAATACAAAAAATTCACAAAATGTCTTTATTTTTTATTTATTATGTGCTATAATTGATACATCGAAGGAAGTAAATACCTTTGATAATGAAAAAACACGGAGGTACAATTTTATGAAGATTACTTATATTGCAAGGAATGTAAACCTTAAAGATAACTTTAAAGAAAGAGTAGAAAAGAAGTTAAGCAAATTCGAAAGAATTTTCAGTGATACAGCGTCAGTTAATGTAACTGTTACTTTACAGAAAAATAGCCAGACAGTAGAGCTTACTATAAGAGATAATGGTATGCTATACCGTGCAGAGAATACCTGTGATGAGATGAATGACGCAGTAGATAGAGTTGTAGATATTATAGGAGGTTTAATTCGCAAGAATAAGACAAGACTAGAAAAGAAAAATAAAGTCAGTGCTGATTTTGATGGGTTTTTCTCAGAATATGACTTTACATATGATGTGGATGATGAAGAGGAGGAAACCTTTGAAATTGCTAGAACAAAGACAATCCCTGTAAAGCCAATGTCAGTAGAAGAGGCAATTTTACAGATGAACCTACTAAATCACCAGTTCTTTATGTTCCAAAATGCTGACACAGATGTGATTACATTAGTTTATAAGAGAAAAGACGGCAAATACGGCTTACTTGTACCAGGTGATGAAGACGAAGAATAATTAACAGCTGAATAACAGTATATATTTAACGGCAACCATTAGCACGGCTTTTGGTTGCCGTTTTGTTGTGTACCTGCTTGCAAAAAATTACTGCTCAATGTATAATTGTATCCATATAAAATTATGGTAAAAGCCAGATTACAGGAGGCTGAATTTATGAAAATTAAAATGGTTGCACCATGCTTGCTAGGTGTAGAGGGAATTGTTGCACAGGAGCTTAAGCGAATGGGTGCTGAAGATGTATCGCCTGAAAACGGCAGAGTTTGCTTTAGTGGTGACTTTAATATACTAGCCAGAGCTAATATATGCTCAAGATATAGCGAAAGAATACTTATAGAAATGGGTAGATTTACAGCAAAAACCTTCGAGGAGCTTTTTCAGGGAGTAAAGGCTCTTCCTTGGGAGAAGTGGATTGGTAAAAAGGATAAATTCCCAGTTAAGGGAAGAAGCCTTAATTCACAGCTTAGCAGTGTACCGTCATGTCAGAAAATAATTAAAAAAGCTGTGGTAGAACGACTAAAATCAAAATATAATGTACAGTGGCTTGAAGAAACAGAGGAGCTATATCAGATTCAGTTTTTAATAATGAAGAATAATGTAAGTATTATGATAGATACCTCTGGTAATGGTCTTCACAAGCGTGGCTATCGTCAGATTTCCACTGAGGCACCTATAAAAGAAACCTTAGCAGCTACAATGGCTGACCTTGCAAGGGTGCACAGCAATCACATAGTAGTTGACCCGTTCAGTGGCTCAGGTACTATTCTTATTGAATCAGCTCTGAAAGCAATGAATATTGCACCAGGCAAAAACAGAGATTTTTCTGCTAAGCATTGGAGCTGTATAGATAAGAGTGTTTGGCAACAGGAAATCGAAAAAGCAATTTCAGAAGAAAAAACAGACGCTGAATTTCAAGCCTTTGGATACGATATTGACAATAGTGCAATAGAGCTTGCAACAGCAAACGCAATAAAAGCAGGTGTAGGGGATAAGGTTAAATTTGCTAAAAGAGATATAAAGGATTTTTCACTTGATTTTGAACGTTGCAGTATAATCACAAACCCACCATACGGAGAGCGTTTGCTTGATATTGAACAGGCACAAAGATTATATAAAATAATGGGAGAAAGATTTTTAAAGCAAAACGGATACAGCTATACTATAATAAGCCCAGACGAGGATTTTGAGCTATTGTTTGGCAGAAAAGCAGACAAACGCAGAAAGCTTTATAATGGTATGATAAAGTGTCAGGTTTATATGTACTATAAATGATGACTAAACCAAAATTTGATGTGGAGGTTATTTAATATGGTTTTTCCTATACCTACGCATATGCAATCAATTTTGTTTCCTGTTGGAAGTAATAATAGCGAATTTGAAGTAACAGGAAAAATAAAATGCCCTTGTGGTAGTGAGGTCTTTGAAGTTTGGGAAAGTAATGACAGACAAATAGTAAAAGTAGTATGTGAACAGTGCAAGAAAGAGTTTGTAGTATTTGATAGTGGAAAGCATGGCTGGAATGGTTTTGTATGTGAAGATGATTTTCTTGACAGGGATTTGCCTTTTAAACAGTATTTATGTTCTAAATGTAATAAAGAGTTTTTCGGTGTTACTGTACACATATCTTCTCAGGGAAAAGATGATTTTAAAGAAGAATGTTTGTCAAATGACGATTCTTTTACGTTAGAAGATTGGGTAAATGCATTTGATTGGATTACCATTTCTTTATCTTGCGAAAAATGTAGGCTAGTATGTGAGGGATGGTTGGATTTTGAGACTATGTAAAATTGTCAAATTTTGATTTGTATAGCCACCCAGTGAATCTCGGTATAAATCTGATTGTTATATAAATAAAATGTAAATAATTTATTAAACCCAAAATTTGCTATTGATTTTTACCATAAAAAGGTATATCATATCTTTAGCACTCTAAGATACAGAGTGCTAAAGATAATAGTTAATTAATCCATAGGAGGAATTTATTATGACTATAAAGCCATTACTAGACAGAGTTGTGCTAAAGGCACAGGAGGCAGAGGAAACAACAAAAAGTGGTATTCTTCTTGCTACTTCAGCACAGGAAAAGCCACAGTTTGCAAATGTAGTAGCTGTTGGCCCTGGTGGAATTGTAGATGGTAAGGAAGTTACAATGTATGTAAACGTAGGTGACAAGGTTATCACTAACCAGTATTCAGGTACACCTGTTAAGCTTGACGGTGAAGAATTTACAATTGTTCGTCAGTCAGACATACTTGCAATAGTAGAATAATTTATTTATATATTTTTAGGAGGCTTTATATATTATGGCAAAGCAAATCGCATACGGTGAAGACGCAAGAAAGGCTCTTATGAGTGGTATTAATCAGCTTGCAGATACTGTAAAAATCACACTAGGCCCTAAGGGCAGAAATGTAGTTTTAGATAAGAAATTTGGTGCACCACTAATTACAAACGACGGTGTTACAATTGCTAAGGAAATCGAGCTTGAGGATCCATTTGAGAATATGGGTGCACAGCTTGTTAAAGAGGTTTCTGTAAAAACAAACGACATCGCAGGTGACGGTACAACAACAGCTACACTTCTTACACAGGCTCTTATCCGTGAGGGTATGAAAAATGTTACTTCTGGTGCTAACCCAATGATTCTTAAAAAGGGTATTCAGAAGGCAACAGATATTGCAGTTGAAACAATTGTAAATAACTCAAAGCAAATCAGTGGTTCAGATGACATCGCAAGCATTGGTGGTAACTCAGCAGCAGACCCTAAGATTGGTAAGCTTATTGCAGAGGCTATGGAGAAGGTTACAACTGATGGCGTTATCACAGTTGAGGAGTCAAAAACAGCTGAAACATACTCTGAGGTTGTAGAGGGTATGATGTTTGACAGAGGCTATATTGCTCCATATATGGTTACAGATACAGAGAAAATGGTTGCAGAGCTTGACGACGCATTCATTCTTATCACAGATAAAAAGATTTCTAACATTCAGGAGATTCTACCACTTCTTGAAGAA
This sequence comes from Acutalibacteraceae bacterium, assembly GCA_036309525.1. Taxonomy (GTDB): domain Bacteria; phylum Bacillota; class Clostridia; order Oscillospirales; family Acutalibacteraceae; genus CAG-964. Next base: position 20,777 of record JAXJTP010000081.1, read on the forward strand.
ATCGTTAAAACAGGCAGAAAGCTTCTGATTATTGCCGAGGATATCGAGGGCGAGGCTTTAACAACTCTTGTTCTTAATAAGCTTCGTGGTACATTTACCTGCGTTGGTGTAAAGGCTCCTGGCTTTGGTGACAGAAGAAAAGAAATGCTACAGGATATTGCTATCCTTACAGGTACACAGGTTGTTTCTGCTGACTTTGGCTTAGAGCTTAAGGATGTTACTCTTGATCAGCTAGGTCGTGCAAGACAGGTAAAGGTTGACAAGGAGAATACAATCATTGTTGACGGTGCTGGCGATACAGATATGATTAAGAGCAGAGTAAACCAGATCAGAACTCAGATCGAAAGCACAACATCAGACTTCGACCGTGAGAAGCTAATGGAGCGTTTGGCTAAGCTTTCAGGTGGTGTTGCAGTTATCAAGGTTGGTGCTGCTACCGAAATCGAAATGAAGGAAAAGAAGCTAAGAATAGAAGACGCTCTTGCTGCTACAAAGGCTGCTATTGAAGAAGGTATAGTAGCAGGTGGTGGTACAGCTCTTATGAATGCTATTCCAGCTGTAGAGGCTGCTATTGCTCAGGCAGAGGGTGACGAAAAGACTGGTATGATTATCGTTCTTAAGGCATTAGAGGAGCCAATCCGTCAAATCGCTGCAAATGCAGGCTTAGAAGGCTCTGTAATTGTTGAGAAGATTAAAGAGGCAGGCAAAATCGGCTATGGCTTTAACGCTCTTACAGAGGAATATGTAGATATGGTAGAGGCTGGTATTATCGACCCAACTAAGGTTACTCGTTCAGCACTACAGAATGCTGCTTCTGTTGCTTCAATGGTTCTTACAACAGAGTCATTAGTAACAGATATTAAAGAGCCAGTAGCTGCTGCTCCAGCTCCAGATATGGGTGGTATGTACTAATATAATTGCTGTTAATTACAGCATATTAAATTATATTCATAGAGCTTATGATTTTAGAAAATGATAACTGTATTATTGAAATAAAAGAAGATGAAACCTATACTGTCGATTCGGCAGATAATAGCCATTACGATATAATTCATAATCCAAGTGAGTATAAGCATAATGACTATTCAAAAGCTTTGGCTATATATGTAAATCTTTTTTCAAGGGAATACAGTATAGCACTTGTAGGTTCGTTTTATTCGTATGATTTTGATTGTGCAATTCTCGAAGATGATACTATCATAGTTTTGCAAAATGATACCATAACCGTAATCAACATCTTTGATGGTTCTATAGTAAAACATACTCAGCTTGAGTGCTTTGGTATTAACTATGGAATATATAGGGTTAAAGATGGATACATCATCTTTGGAGAAATGGAAATCACAATGCTTGACTTTGACTTTGTGAAAAAATGGTCATTTTCAGGAAGAGATATTTTTGTTTCAATTTCAGGTAAAAATACCTTTGAATTAAAGGATAATTCAATATGCTTATATGACTTTCAAGATAATTACTATGAGATTGATTATAACGGAAAGCTTATTAAGTGCATTTGAAATTACACGTAACCAATTTGCTTAAATGGTTCTTACAACAGAATTATTAGTGACAGCTATCAAAAAGCCAGTAGCTACTCCAGCTAATGGTATGTGTTAATCAAAACTTTTAAATTAAAACAAATCAGAATATCCCCGTTTGCTTTTCTTAGCAAACGGGGTTGTTTTTTGCTTATTTTACTTGTAAAATAAGATTTTTTGTAGTAATATTTATTATATTGTGTAATTAAGCTATGATTTTAAATCGTTATATTAGTTAGTTGATATAATTTAAGATTTAACATTAAGGAGGAAAAGCATATGAAAAGAGTTTTATCAACTGTTATGGTAGTTGCTTTGAGTATGTCTGTGTTTACTGGTTGTGGCTGTAGTAATGATTGTGCTCATACAAACACCGAAACTATCAATGCAGTAAAATCAACCTGTGATAAGGCTGGGTATTCTGGTGATGTAAAATGTACCGATTGTGAAGAAATTATAACAAAGGGTAAAGAATTACCTACCGAAAAGCATACTCTGAAAATCACAGATGAGGTTAAAGCAACCTGTACCGAAAGTGGTATGAGTGGTCGTGCTGTGTGTACTGTTTGTGATACTGTTGTTTACGAGAACAAGGAAATTGAACCTATTGGACACAAAGAAAAAACAGTTAACAAGAAAGAGGCAACCTGTAAGGAAAAGGGCTATTCTGGTGATGTTGTTTGTGAGGTTTGCAATGCTGAAATCAGCAAAGGCGAAGAAACTCCTAAATCTGACCATCACACAGAGGTTAAAAACCAAAAGACAGCTACCTGTACCGAAGAGGGTTATAGTGGTGATAAGGTTTGTAAGGATTGCGACAAGGTAATTGAAAAGGGTAAAACATTACCAAAAGAACACACCAAAGAGATAAGAAATTACAAAGAAGCAACCTGTAAAGAGGTAGGTTATACTGGTGATTCTTATTGTACACATTGCAATGAGCTTATTGAAAAAGGCAAAGAAGCCCCTAAAACAGGTCATATTGCTATTGTGAAAAATGAGGTTAAAGCAACCTGTACGCAAAAGGGATATAGTGGAGATGAGTATTGCAAATTCTGCGATATTAAAATGTCTACTGGTGCAGAAACTCCACTTACAAGCCACACACCAACAACAAGAAATGCAAAGAATGCAACCTGTACCTCAAAGGGCTATACTGGTGATGAATATTGCTCTGTATGTAATAAAAAACTATCCTCTGGTACAGAAACCAATCTTACAAGTCATACACCAGAAACAAGAAATGTAAGGAATGCAACCTGTATTTCAAAAGGCTATACTGGTGATAAATATTGCTCGGTGTGCAATAAAAAACTATCCTCTGGTACAGAAACTAATCTTGCAAGCCATACATCTGAAACAAGAAATGTGAAGAATGCAACCTGTAGTTCAGAGGGTTACACAGGTGATAAGTATTGTTCAGTATGTAATAAGAAGCTTTCTACGGGTACAACTATTGCTAAAACGGGTCATACTTCAGAAACAAGAAATTTAAAGAATGCAACCTGTACAACAAACGGTTACACAGGTGATAAGTATTGCAAGAACTGTAACACATTAATTAGCAAGGGTTCAAACATTCAGGCAACTGGTCACCTACACACTGAAATCAGAAACAAAAAGGACGCAACAACCACATCTACTGGTTACACAGGTGACACATACTGTAAGACTTGTAATACTTTGATTTCAAAGGGTCAAACAATTCCAAAGTTGCCATCACCAAATAATCCTAGTTTAAGTGATATTGAACAGATGGTGTTCAATCAGATAAACCAAGAAAGACAAGCAGCAGGTTTAAAACCTGTGAAGTGGGATGCTGAAATTTATCCTGCTACAAAAATTAGAGCAAATGAGTATTACGATTGGTTAACTAATGGCGCAGAAGAAGGTAAAGCACATTTAAGACCAAATGGAGAAAGTTGGAATAATATATTAGATGAAATGGGTCTTTATTACACTCGATATGGTGAAATTCTAGCAGCTAATACTCTTGCAAATGAATTAGTTCCATCATGGATGAATTCTTCTGGTCATCGTAAGATTATTTTAACAGAAGAATATACCCATGTTTCACTACATGCGTTTAAACATTCTAATACTTACTATGTTTGTGCTATCTTTAGAGCCGATAAATTATTTTAATCTATTTATAAATAAGTATAAAATAAAATCGAAACAACAACACGGAAACGAAAGTTTCCGTGTTGTTATATAGGCTTAAAATTTTCGGAAATCTCTATATTCGGATAATAATACTGCAAAATCTCAATATAGCTGTTGCCTTGCTCTGCCATTATACAGGCACCAAATTGACTCATACCAATATTTTCACCATAGCCATAGGTAATGAATGTATAGCTTTCATCGCTTATTGTTACTTCAAAGGCACTGCTACGTAAATCAAGTATGTCAGCAAGCTCCTTGCCTGTAAGCTTGATATTGCCTGCTTTAAGACTTAATACTGTACCATAATCATTTTTTATTATATCAGATATATTCTTGTTAGCCTCATTTTCTGGCTTATAATTTACAAATTTAGCGTTTATAGCATTATTAACCTCTGTTTCTGTTAACACCTTTTTAGTCTTATAATTATTTGCAACAGTATCAAAAGGAGAGGGAATGCCTACAAGGTAAGGAATGTCTGTGCCATAAATCTCTTTGTAGCTATTTGTATTGCCACTGGAAATCTCAAAATACTTAGTCATACACAAGCTATTATCATAAATCACAAAAGTATTGATTACATCATTTACTGCATCACTTATAGTCTTGTAGCTGTCGTCAAAGGTTTCTCCCCATTTTTCCTTAAGCTCGTCTTGGCTTACATAGGCTTCCCATATTTTGGTATTGCATTCAAAGTCGTAGTTCTTCTTCTCAGCTCGGCTATTACTTCTCAAATATGAATAATATGTATGAATAGCAACAGCCTGTGCCTTTATAGCCTCTATAGGTATATCAGGCTCTATTTCGGTAGCTAATGCACCACAGCAAAAGTCAAAATCGCTTACTGTAATTATTTTTTTAGTTGCTTTGTCGTATATTTTGAAGCTATAATCACTTGTATGCTCTGTGCTATTGTCTTGTGCTTTGCTGTCTGTTTTTGCTTTTTGTTTATTATCAATTAAAGGCTTGTTATCGCTTTTTTCTGTTGTAGCTTTTTTATTGTGCGAAACAGTTGCATTGCTCTGCTTAGCCTCACCTTTATCATCAACAACTAAAGCTATCAATGGTGCTGTTGCAATTAGTATGCTCATAAGAATTACACTTAAAATAGCGTTTTTCATAAAATTATCATTCCTTTTCTTAATACAATGTAAATATAGGTATTTATCTATTGACAACTTCCGTCTATTGGAATAAAATAAAATGTACTAATAGTTTACTGTATATAAATATTTATTATGCTCTTTGAGGTGTTATGATTTATATATTAGGAAATTTACAATTAAATATTTAAGAGGTGTTAAAATGAAAATCAAATTTTCGTGGATACCATTTATTCCTGTGGCTGTACTGTCTATAATTTTAAGATTATATCAAAAGCTGTTTGTAGACAGCCAGATTGATACCGGCTTTTTAAGTAGCGATATGATATGGTTTGTTTATGCTGGTTTGGTTGGACTTTTGTTTATAGTATTGCTTTTGTTATCTGCTTTAGACAAACGAACATCTGCACACTATACAATAAAGACAAACTTCTTTGCAGGTCTTTTTGGTGTTATCGCATCAGCTGTAATTATATTCGAGGCAGGAATGAAGGGTGCTCAATTGTTGTCAGAGGGAATTGTAGCATTATCTGAGCCACTAGATGTTGTATTCTCTGTGTTAGGTGGTATAGCTCTTTTAGTTATGGGTGCTTCATCCTTTGCAGGCAAGAATTTCGCAAAAAAAATGGGTGTATTCTCAGCACTTGCTCCTATCTGGTGCTGTGTTAAGCTTGTATTGACATTCAATGAATACACAAGACATTCTGTAAATGCATTCGATATGACAAATCTTTTCTTTATGGCATTTATGACAATGGCTATTTTTAATCTTTCTATGGCTTATCAGAATGTTGATTGCAAAAACCCTATAAAGGGTACTATTGTTTATGGTATGCCAGCATTTGTTGTAACTATTGTTTATGCAGTTACAAATCTTATCGACCAGCTACAAACAAACGGTACATATGATTTTATGGGCTCTTTAGAGATTATTGCTTTTGTAGCACTTTCACTTTATGTTCTGTTTATGATGATAGAATTTACAGGAAATGCTAAGGATAAAGTAGATGAGCTGGTGATTAAAGATGTTCTTGAGCTTGTTGAACAGCCAACTGTAAGAACTAAAAATGAGGTTGAAGAAGAGAAGGGCAAGCTTGAAAACGACCATATAGAAATAACAGATGTTGAAGAAAATGTAAATAAAGAGCTTGACGGTGTTGATGATGTTATAGAAGCAATGGAGAAAGAGGATAACGACCCAGAAAAGTATAACCCACTTTCTCAGGAGTATTTCGATAGTCATCCAACAGATATTTCAGAGGACGATGAAATATCTGCAAGTATGCTGAATATCGACAGATTAATCAATGAGATAAATTCAGAAGAATAAATTTTAAAACAGATTCTGTGTAAAAGCAGAGTCTGTTTTTTGCTATATGCACATTTATTTTGTTGGTTTATATATAAAATCAACAAATATATACAAATGGTAACAAAATTTAATTAATTGTAACTTGACGAATTGAATGTTTCGTGTTATTATCTGTTATATTAAAGCTAAAAGCAATGATAAGGACATGGTTTATATTCTTAGTTTTTTCCAGAGAGCGTCTGATATTTGCTGAAACAGATGTATTAACTGCTTATAAATTACCACCTTTGAGCTTCACTCCGAAATAAGGTGTGACGGTGAACACCGTTATATGTAGCAAAGGGTATGCTGTGCATACTGAATTTGGGTGGAACCACGGGTATTACCTCGTCCCATATTGTTGGGGCGAGGTTTTTTATTTTATCAAAAATTAAGAAAGGAAGATTAGTGATGATAAGTGTTGAGCTTAAAAATGGTGTTATTAAGGAGTTTGAAAACGGCACCACAGTTGCAGATGTAGCAAAGTCACTTGGTGGTGGCATATTTAAGAATGCTTGTGTAGGTAAAGTAAACGGCGAGCTTAAGGATTTAAGAACTGTACTTGATGCAGATAGCAAATGCAGTGTAGAAATTTTATCCTTTGATTCTAACGAGGGTAAAAAAACCTTCTGGCATACAGCATCTCATATTTTAGCACAGGCTGTAAAAAGATTATATCCAAACGCAAAAATCGCTATCGGTCCTGCTATCGATAACGGATTTTATTACGACTTTGAGGTTGAAAAGCCTTTTACAGCTGAGGATTTAGAGAAAATAGAAAAAGAGATTAAGGCTATTGTAAAAAGTGGTATGCCTTTAGAAAAATTTGAGCTTGCACCAGAAGAGGCTATAAAAATGCTTGAGGATATGCAGGAGCCTTACAAGGTAGAGCTAGCAAAGGAGCACGCTGACAAGGGAGAAGCAATAAGCTTCTACAAGCAGGGTGATTTTACAGACCTTTGTGCAGGTCCACACCTTATGTCTGTAAGTAATGTTAAGGCTGTAAAGCTACTTAACTGTACAGGTGCTTACTGGAGAGGCGACAGCAACAATCAACAGCTATGCAGAGTTTATGGTACAGCATTTCCAAAGGCTTCTATGCTAGATGAATACCTGAAGCAGAGAGAAGAGGCTATTGCACGTGACCACAACAAGCTAGGCAGAGAGCTGGAGCTATTTACAACATCTGACGTTATCGGTCAGGGCTTGCCAATTATGTTGCCAAAGGGTGCCAGAGTAATTCAGCTTCTACAAAGATTTGTAGAGGACGAGGAGCAGAAGAGAGGCTGGCAGTTAACAAAAACTCCATTTATGGCTAAAAGCGACCTTTACAAAATCTCAGGACACTGGGATCATTATCAGGACGGTATGTTTGTTCTTGGTGACGAAGAAAAGGATAAAGAAGTATTTGCTTTGCGTCCTATGACTTGCCCATTCCAGTATCAGGCTTACTTGAATCGTGGTCGTTCATACAGAGATTTACCTCTTAGATATAACGAAACTTCAACATTATTCAGAAACGAAGCAAGTGGTGAAATGCACGGTCTGATTCGTGTGCGTCAGTTTACAATTTCAGAGGGTCATCTGATGTGTACTCCTGAACAGCTTGAGGATGAATTCAAGGGCTGTTTAGAGCTTGCAATCTATATGCTGAAGACATTAGGACTATATGAGGATGTTTCATATAGATTCTCACAGTGGGATCCACAGGACAGCGATAAATACATCGGTACACCAGAGCAGTGGGATGAGGCTCAGGGTATTATGAAGAAGATTCTTGATAACCTTGAAATCCCTTATGCAGTTGGTATAGGCGAGGCTGCTTTCTATGGTCCTAAGCTAGATATTCAGATAAGAAATGTTTATGGTAAGGAAGATACACTGATTACAATTCAGATAGACCAGCTACTTTCTGAGAAATTTGGTATGGAGTATGTAGATAAAGACGGTGTTAAGAAAAACCCTTATATTATCCACAGAACATCTATCGGTTGCTACGAAAGAACACTTGCTTTGCTTATCGAGAAATATGCAGGTGCATTCCCAATGTGGCTGGCACCAACACAGGTTAAGCTATTACCTATTGCTGACCGTCATATTGATACACTTAAAGAAGTTAAGGCTAAGCTTGAGGCTGTTGGTATCCGTTGCGAAATTGACACAAGAAGCGAAAAAATCGGATACAAAATCAGAGAGGCTCAGCTCGAAAAGGTTCCATATATGATTCTTGTAGGTGACAAGGATATTGAAAACAACACAATTTCTGTTCGTTCAAGAAAGCTTGGCGATTTAGGTGCAACAACTGTTGAAGAATTTATTGCAAAGGCTAAGGAAGAAATTGACAATAAGACAATATAATCTTATAATAAAAATATAAGATTGGAAAAGAGGTGTGTTATGTCTGATGTTACCAAAAAGCTTATTACTTTTATATTAATTATGCTTATTGCGATTGCTGCAATAATAGGCTGTGTATATGTTGTTTCAACAATAAACGCAGGCAAGGGCAATGGCAATGGTGGTAATACTGTGGAGCTTTCAGCAGCAGAAATAAATAAACAGGTAATTAATAAGATGGATTACACGGGCATAAGCGAGCTTGCCAGTGGAGATATATCATCTCATTTTGATATACCTGAAAACAGCGTAACGCAAGCATCAATATATATTTCTGATTCCAGTACCTCAGCAACTGAGATTGCCTGCTTTAAATTAGCTGATCCAAATAATGAAAAAGAGCTTACAGAAGCTATTTCTAACCATATAGCTATAAGACAAAAGGGCTTTAAGGATAGCCCTAAAGAAAGTGAATATATTAAAAACTATGTTTTAGTAACCTCTAACGGCTATACCTTTTTAGCAATTTCAGAAAATGCTGATTTAGCAGCAAAAACCTTTCAAGACATTGTAGAGAATTGATTTACTTTAATAACCGGCAGGGAACACCCTTCCGGTTATTTGATTTTATTTTGTTTAAATTTATATATGTTTAAAAGCTATTAATTTTAATCTTTATTTGAATAACAGAAAAGAAAATTTGGGTTTGTAGGTGTGAGCTTTCGCTCACACCAGAGGAAAGATGGCTTAAAAGTTTTGATTAAACTTTTTCAAAAGATGTAATCAATTTGCGAAGCAAATTGATTGCGTAACCAACCACTATGTGGTTGGTTACATAAAATAATTGTCCTCGTGCGATTTTACGCAATCAATCCCTACGGGA
>JAXJTP010000082.1:0-10271 GCA_036309525.1 Acutalibacteraceae bacterium
GCGTTGCCCTTGACCCACCAGCCTTTGAAAAGGCTGGACCTAAACTTTACGCTTTTCTCTATTTGAGTTTGTGCGTAGCTACCCTACAATCCCAAATTTGAAATTAAAACGAAATTATTTCTTCTCCACCAAGCTTTGTGGTTTCGTATGTAACAAAGCAATCAAAAAACTCTGACAAGAAGCTTTCACCTAGTGATACCTCTGTCTTTTCGCCAGTTTCCATATTTTTAAGCATTGCTTTATTCTCTGCAATCTCGTTGTCGCCGATTACAATGCTGAACTTAGCACCAATTTTATCAGCATATTTCATCTGTGCTCTCAGACTTCTGCCTACAATGTCACACTCTACATTAATCATAGCCTCTCTTACCTCTTTAGTAAGGTTAAATGCCTTTATCTGAGCCTGCTCACCCATAGAAGCTATGTATAAATCGCAGGTGTTAGGTGCAGGAATTTCAATTCCTTGCTCGTCCATAAGTGCAAGCAAACGCTCCATACCTAAGCCAAAGCCAAGTGAAGGTGTGTGCTGACCACCAATTTCCTCAACAAGTCCATCATATCTGCCACCACCACAAACAGTACCCTGAGAGCCTAGCTTTGTTGTAACAAATTCAAAAACTGTCTTTGTGTAATAGTCAAGACCACGAACAATCTGAGGGTTTACAACATATGGGATTTCGGCACTGTCAAGGTAAGCCTTTACCTTTGTAAAGTGGTCGCTACACTCGTCGCATAGATAATCAAGAACAACAGGTGCATTCTTTGCAATCTCTGAGCATACAGGACTTTTACAGTCTAGTATTCTCATAGGGTTTTTCTCTAGTCTTGAAAGACAGGTTTCGCATAGCTCGCTCTTTGAGCTTTCGAAGTATGCCTTTAAAGCCTCGTGATATTTTGCACGACAGGTTGGACAGCCGATTGAGTTAAGCTCTAGCTGTAAATCTGTTATGCCAAGTCTGTCAAATAGGGTAGAGGCAAGGCTGATAATTTCTGCGTCAGCAGCAGGGTTGGCAGTGCCAAAAAGCTCAACACCAAACTGGTGGAATTCTCTGTATCTGTTAGCCTGCTTTTTCTCGTATCTATAGCAAGAGTCAAAGTAGTATGTTTTTATTGGTAAACCGTCGTTATATATAGCGTGCTCAAGCATAGCTCTTGCAGCACCAGCTGTACCCTCAGGGCGAAGTGTAATAGATGTACCACCCTTTGTATTAAATGTGTACATTTCCTTCTGTACAACATCAGTTGTATCACCAACACCACGCTGAAAAAGCTCTGTATGCTCAAAAACAGGAGTTCTAATCTCTTTAAAGCCGTAGGCAGCAGCCTCGCTTCTCATAATCTCTTCAATAAACTGCCACTTGTGGCTGTCCTTTGGCAGAACATCTTCTGCACCATACACCTTTTTAGTAATAAGTGCCATTTTAATTCCTCCGTTTATATGAAATTAGCTGTTAAAAAACAGCTGAAAATACTAAAATTTATAGTTATATATAAATTAAAAATAGGGGTAGAGCCAAGGTCTACCCCTACCGATTTTCTATTTTACTATAATATCGCAAAAGTTACAAGCTATTTAAAATATTATTTAACGATATTTCTCCAGTCAAGGTCGCCACGCTCAAGACCATGGATAAGCATTTCTGCTGTTGCAATATTTGTGGCAACAGGAATGTTGTGCATATCGCAAAGTCTTAGCAGGTTCATATCATTAGGCTCCTGAGGCTTTGGATTAAGTGGGTCTCTGAAGAATAGTAGCATATCAATTTCGTTGCAGGCAATTCTTGCAGCAATTTGCTGATCGCCACCCTGTGTGCCACTTAAAAATCTCTGAATTTCCAAGCCAGTGGCTTCAGAAACAAGCTTACCTGTTGTGCCAGTAGAGCAAAGTGCGTATTTACTTAAAATACCACAGTATGCAATACAAAACTGAACCATTAATTCTTTTTTCTCATCATGTGCAATTATGGCAATTTTCATCATAAATCCTTCTTTCAATTCTTTCTCTTATGTATTCATTAAAAATAATAATGGCCTATGATATAAGCAATGGAACATTCTCTCCATCTAATCTTGCAGCTACTCTGTCAATAGCTTCAAGTGCTGTACAGCTTTTTTTATACGCTAAGCCTTTCTGTATAGAGGCTACTACCTGTCTGTTTTCTGTTATTATACCAATAAGCTGTATGCCCGACTCATCAATAATAGCGTCAAGATCAGGGTAAAAGGCAAGCTCCTTAAACATAGCTCTTGAAAATCTGTTTATAATAAGTCTTATGTTATCCTTACCTATTTCAGTCAGCTTTTTTCGTACATTTACACAGCCACGCAGGCTGGTAGGCTCTGTGTTAGCTATTACAAGACACATATCAGCAGGCAAAACAGCAGTGTCAAAGCCCTTGCCTACACCTGCAGGAGAGTCTATTATAATGTAGTCGTATTTATCCTTAACATTGTCGGTAAATTGCTTTAATATAGCAGGGCTAAGCTCGTCCTCTGCGTTTTGTGGAGCAGGAATAAGGCTCAAGCCTTCAATATGGTTACATGGGTAAATTATTTGCTCGGCTGTACAATTACCACATACAGCGTCAGCAATATCAAACACCAAGCTTTTGCTAATGCCCATCATAATATCTAGCCCACGCATACCAGAGTCGCAGTCAATTAATAAAACCTTATGTCCTCGTTTAACCAGTGCTGTACCTAGTGTAACGCACACCGTAGATTTACCAGTGCCACCCTTACCAGATGCAACAGAAATAATTTTGCCCATAAAAACGCCCTTCGTAAAAATTGTAACAGAAAGCAGGCTGTTACCCACATTGTCATATTCATATTTTAACAGAAATATCTATATAAGTCAAATGGAATTTATGCGTTTTTTTGAGTAACTTGCACACTTTTTTAAAAAAATCTGTTTTCTTCAACATTCAGATAAATTATGATAAGATTAAAAATAGATTTGTTGGAAAAATTTTTGTTTAGGCTTTAAAAATAGCAGAGTTTTTGGTATAATATCGTGTAAGAGTAAATTTGTACTATGAAAAACTTATAGAAAGAGGAAACAAAATGGATAATAAAACTGTTCGTACCAGATTTGCACCTAGTCCTACTGGCTTTATGCATATAGGCAATTTAAGAACAGCACTATATGAGTACCTTGTAGCAAAAAGCCAAGGTGGAGATTTTGTACTGAGAATTGAAGATACAGACAGAGAAAGATATGTAGAGGGTGCTGTTGATATAATCTACAACACACTTAAAACAGCTGGTTTACAGCACGACGAGGGTCCAGACAAGCCTGGCGAATTTGGTCCATATGTGCAAAGTGAAAGACTGAATATGTATAAGCCATACGCTGAACAGCTAATAGAGCAGGGCAAGGCTTACCGTTGCTTCTGTACAAAGGAGCGTTTAGACAGCCTTAACGAGGATAGCATTGGTGGTGGCTACGACAGACACTGTCGAGATTTACCACAGGAGGAAATCGACAGACTTCTTGCAGAGGGTGTGCCTTATGTAATAAGACAGAAAATGCCACTAGAGGGTAGCACAACCTTTACAGACGCTGTATTTGGTGAAATCACAGTTGATAACAGCGAGCTACAGGACCAGATTCTTATTAAAACAGATGGTTTCCCAACATATAACTTCGCAAATGTAATAGATGACCACACAATGAATATCACACACGTTGTACGTGGCTGTGAGTATCTAAGCTCAACACCTAAGTATAACCTTCTTTACGAGGCTTTTGGCTGGGAAATTCCAACATATATCCACCTGCCACTTATTATGGGTAAGGACGAAGAGGGTAATGTAGCTAAGCTTTCAAAAAGACATGGCTCAACAGGCTTTGAGGATTTAATAAACGAGGGCTATTTGCCACAGGCTATTATTAACTATGTTGCTTTACTTGGCTGGTGCCCTACTGATAATCAGGAGATGTTCACACCAGATGAGCTTATTAAGGCTTTTAATATAAGTGGTATAAGCAAATCACCATCAATTTTCGACTATGCTAAGCTAGAGTGGTTCAATGGTGAGTACATTCGTGCAATGTCAGCCGAAGAATTTACAGGCTATGCAATGCCTTATTATAAGCAGGCTATAACAGAAAAAGAGCTTGACTGGAGCAAGGTAACAGAAATTCTTCATCAGCGTGTAACAAAGTTTAATCAGATTCCAGAGATGATAGATTTCTTTAATGCATTGCCAGAATATGAAAACGATATGTTTATAAATAAAAAGAGTAAAACAAATCTTGAAAACGCACCTGTTATGCTAAAGGCTGTAACAGATAAGCTAACAGCAATGGAAAGCTGGGATAAAGACAGTATTCACGATTGTCTTATCAGTCTTGCAACAGAGCTAGAGGTTAAGAATGGTACTGTTATGTGGCCTGCAAGAATTGCTGTTGCTGGTAAAAAGGTTACACCAGGTGGTGCTGTTGAAATTCTTGATATTCTGGGCAGAGAAGAGTCACTAAGAAGACTTAACATCGGTTTAGAGAAATTAGGAGTATAATTTATTAGGTAAGGAGATATAACAATGGCAGATGAAATTAAAAACGAAGAAAAAGTAAGCAACTGCAATTTTATACACGACTTTATTGATGAGGATATTGCAGAGGGTGGACAGTATGAGGGTAAAACTGTGCATACTCGTTTTCCACCAGAGCCAAACGGTTACTTGCATATAGGTCACGCAAAGGCTATTTGCATAGATTTTGGTACAGCTGAAAAATATAATGGTATGTGCAACCTTAGAATGGACGATACAAACCCTACAAAGGAAGATGTAGAGTATGTAGACGCAATTAAAGAGGATATAAGCTGGCTTGGCTTTAAATGGGATGATAGATTTTATTATGCCTCTGAGTACTTCCAGAAGATGTACGAGGGTGCAGTAGAGCTTATCAAAAAAGGCTTAGCATATGTATGTGAGCTTAACGCTGAAGAAATGAGAGCACACCGTGGCGACCTTTCAACACCTGCAACAAGCCCATATCGTGACAGACCTATTGAAGAAAGCCTTGATTTATTCGAGAGAATGAAAAACGGTGAATTTGAAGATGGTAAAATGACACTACGTGCAAAAATAGACCTTGCTTCTGGTAACTTTAATATGCGTGACCCAGTTATTTATAGAATTAATCGCATTAAGCACCATCGCACAGGTGACGAGTGGTGTATTTATCCAATGTACGACTTTGCACATCCTATCGAGGACGCAATGGAGGGTATTACACATTCACTTTGCTCACTAGAGTTTGAGGACCACCGTCCACTATATGATTGGGTAATCAATAATGTTACATTACCTTCAAAGCCAAGACAGATAGAGTTTGCAAGATTAGGTATAAACAACACTGTAATGAGCAAGAGAAAGCTTCGTACACTTGTTGAGGACGGCTATGTAAACGGCTGGGACGACCCTAGAATGCCAACCCTTTGTGGCTTAAGAAGACGTGGCTACACACCAATGTCAATCCGTAATTTCTGCGAAAGAATAGGTGTTTCTAAGGTAAACTCAATAGTTGATTACGGCTTCCTTGAGCACTGCTTGCGTGAGGATTTAAACGAAACAGCACAGCGTGTAATGACAGTTTTAAATCCAATAAAGCTTATTATAACAAACTACCCAGAGGGACAGTCAGAAACCTTTAAGGTAGAGAACAATCCAAACCGTCCAGAGGATGGCGAAAGAGAGATTACCTTTACAAGAGAATGCTACATCGAGGCTGAGGACTTTATGGAGGAGCCAGCTAAGAAGTATTTCAGACTATTTCCAGGCAACGAGGTAAGACTAAAATCTACCTATGTTGTAAAATGCACAGGCTGTAAAAAGGACGAAAACGGCAATGTAACAGAGGTTTATGCCGAATACGATCCAGAAACAAGAGGTGGAAACACACCAGACGGCAGAAGAATTAAGGCAACTATCCATTGGGTAGACGCTAACAACTGTGCAGACGCAGAGGTACGTCTATACGATAATCTGTTTACAGTACCAGATCCAGATACAGGCGATAGAAACTTCCTTGACTATATCAACCCAGATTCACTAAAGGTTCTTACAAACTGCAAAACAGAAAAGGCTGTTGCAGATTTACTTCCACCTGCTTCATTCCAGTTTATGCGTCTAGGCTATTTCTGCTTAGATAACAAGGACTCAAAGCCAGGTGCACCAGTGTTCAACCGTAGCGTTTCGCTAAAGGGTAGCTACAAGCCTTGATTTTTTACAATTAAAATAATTATTTGATAAAAGCACCATAGAAACATTATCTGTTGTTTCTACGGTGCTTTTAGCTTTCATAGTGATAATATTTTATTATTATATCATTTCACCTTAACAATATTAGTAACAATCCCCTGTGGTGTAATATCTATTATACCATAGGTAGCACAATATCCGTGTGCACTACCAGGGTTCATAATGTATAAGCCATCTTCATATAGTGTTACTGGTGTATGAGTATGACCAAACAAAAGAATATCACAATCATTGTATTTAGCATTATTTATAATTCTATTATAGGTAAGCTTTACATTGTATGCGTGACCGTGAGTAGACATTATTTTCTTTCCCTCAAGTGTAAAAAACTGCTCAACAGGCAATTTAGAGCCCCAGTCACAATTGCCTCTTACCTCAATAAACATCTTTTCAGGGAAGGCAGGCTTTACTTTTTCAATATCATCTTGACCATCACCTAAAAAGAAAACTACCTCAGCCTTGCTTTGCGACATAAGAATACGATTTAATGTTGTGTAATCTCCGTGAGTATCAGAAACAACAACTGCTCTCATAAAAAAACCTCCTTAATTTTTATAGCATTTTTATTATTTTAGATTTCATAGTGTGTCATTAATATAATTATCAGTAAAAGGGTTAATACTCTTTATTATCATATCCGTAAATATCTATAACAAATTCTGCATTTATAGAATGCAAAAAAGCTATTGTATCTGGAGATAGAATAGTATACGGCTGTGAACAATTTTCCATATGAATTACCAATATGATACTAGCTTTACAATTATAATCACAACAAATGTTTTTAATACTGTTGGTTTTTGGAGCAAATATTCCAATGAATTTTTGAAATAATTCTTCTACATCAGAGCAATTTATTTCCTTTAAATCAAACACCCACTCATCACAGGTGAACTCATTCTGCATACGCCAATCAGATTTTTTTCGTGAGTGTGCAGGCTCGGTTTCTAATATTGAAGTAATTTTTTCAAGAGGAATTTCATCACCAGTAAACCATAGCGAAAGCTTAACACTGCTTTCTATATCATTTTTATTTAAGGTTAGATTTGTATTCAAATAATTATCACTCCAAATTGTATATCTTGTTTCAATAGCTTTAACCCTTAGTAAGATTTTATATAAAAAATATTGTCATAATTATACACTATTTTTCATAATAATGCTATATAAAAGGTGGTGTTATTTATGACAGAAAAAGAAAAGCAGATACAGAATATTTTAAATTCGCTTTCTCAAAAGCTAGGAGAAAGCCCCGACAAGCTGAAAGCAAATATGCAGAATGGTGATATGTCGAAGGTGTTTAATAATATGGATAGGAAACAGGCTGAAAGGGTACAGTCTATTTTAAATGATAGGGAGAAAACAGAAAAGCTGTTAAGTACACCACAGGCACAGGCCTTACTAAAAAAACTGATGGGAGATAAGTAGAATGGATGATATAACAGGCAAAATAAGTCAGCTGTTAAGCGACCCACAGGCAATGGAGCAAATAATGAGTCTTACAAGCCTGCTTTCACCTAATAACGATGAAGCACCTAAACAGCAAAGCGAGCCTGTAAAGCCAGCATTGCCAGCCTTTTCTGATGATATGATGAAAACAGTAATGAAGCTTATGCCATTGCTGTCTGATATAAGACAGGATGATGATACTACACGCTTGCTTAATGCTTTAAGACCATTTTTATGTGAAGAACGCTGTAAAAAGCTTGATGAGGCTGAAAAGATATTACAGCTGATAAAGATTTTGCCTGTTATCAAGCAACTTAACTTTTAAAGGAGAGTTGTATATATGCGAAAATATAGCGATGAAATGGATAAAATGCAACAGGAGGCTGTACGCAGAATGCAAGAAATGCAAAGCAGAGGTAAGCCCACAGCACCTATAAATATAACTCCAGAGCAAAATCAACAGCACGCAGAAAAAAGAAATCAAGCCCAGCAATCTGCTCATATACCTGTTGTACATAATGAGCCAGAGGTATGCAAAGCATCAGCTAAGCAACCAAGCTTTTTTGAGTCGATTTTCCACGATAAGGAAAGAAGTCTTATATTATTACTTCTGTTGTTGCTAAGCACAGAGAAAACCGACACAGGCTTAATGCTGGCGTTGGTTTACCTGCTTATATAATAAGCTTTAGAGTCTGTATCATCTATAATGGTGCAGGCTCATTTTTGTATGAAATAAAATTTTAATTACTGTATAAACAATAATTATATGCTATAATAAATCTATATTGTAAAAATACTTTATTAAGAGGGTTTATTTATGAAAATACTTGTTATATTAACTGGTGGCACAATAGCATGCAGGGTTGAGAATAATATAATGGATACCAACAGCGATACAGCCTATGATATACTGCGACTTTTCAATAATACTGTTGTTGGCAAGCAAAATAAAATTGATTTCACAGTAAAACAGCCATTCACAATATTAAGCGAAAATTACACAGCCAACACCTACAATACGCTTATTGATTATCTTTACAGCTGTAATATTAATGAATATGATGGTGTAATAATAACACATGGCTCAGATACTCTTTCATACACCTCTGCAATGATAGGAATGCTTATGAGAGATACCGAAATTCCAATAATACTTACAGCTTCAGATTATCCTCTGTCTGATGAAAAATCCAATGGCTTAAGCAATTTTTCAGCCTGTGTAGAGCTTATTAAAAGCAAGCTATGCAGTGGAGTATTTACAGCATACGGTGAAAAAGGACATACCTATATATACCTTTCAACAAGAATTTGCGAGGCAGACCCTGTAACCGATAGCTTTACAGGCTGTGGCAATGCAGTAGTTGCACAGGTAATAGACAATAAGCTGTGCAAAACAAATGAAGCCTTGCTTTCTATGCTGAAAAATAAAAATAACAGACTTTTTAAAGAAAAGCCTGTTATAGAAAACGATATTTTACTTTTAAAAACATACCCAAACCAATACTATAACCGATACAATATAGACGGATTAAAGGCAGTAGTTATATATATGTATCATTCTGCAACTGCCTGTACTGTTGGCGAAAATACAAATCTTTGTAGCTTTATAGAGCATTGCAACAAAAGTAATGTTGACGTTTATATTGCCTCTTTAAAGGCAAAGGCAGAGGAGTATGCAACAGCATACGAAATAGAGTCATTAAAAACCAATAAACTCTATAACATTTCAAAGGAGAGTGCCTATATAAAGGCGTTGCTTGCTTATAATCAACAGGAATATTCTGCTATTGAGGTTATGAATACAAATATTTATTTTGAATGTCAGTGAAATATTTAAGGCTTCTGAATATTTGACACAATAAGCTTTTCAAAGGCAACAGCAAATTCATTGTTGTTGTCCTTTGTTCTTTTTTTAGGGCCTTTTATATGGTGCTTTGCTTTACTGTTGCGAAGCTTTTGTGTTATATATCTTGTGCTTAACAGCGTATCAATGTTGTTATCGGTGTAAAGCATACCATTTTGATTTATAGAATAACAGCCCTTTCCAAGTGCAAGTGTAGCCAAGCCATAATCCTGAGTTATTACAATATCGTTTTTCTTACAGCTGTTAATAAGTGCAAGGTCTACTGCGTTTGCACCTGCGTCTATTGTAATCACCCTTGAATAATCCGATTTTATAATATGGCTGGGGTCGCACATAATTGTTACAGGTACACTATATTTTTTACAAATGCTCTCAGCTAATCTTATTACAGGACAGCTGTCTGCGTCAATAAATACTGTCAAAAAATCACCTTTCTTTAATTGATGATAGTATATTAAAGGAAAGACAAATTTGGGTTTGTCGGTGTGAGCTAACGCTCACACCAGAGGAAAGACAGCTTAAAATTTTTGATTAAACTTTTTCAAAAGTTTATGGGGTCGAGGGGTAACACCCCTCGTGGGATTTTAAAGGGCGAAACCCTTTAACTTCTCGTTAATCCCTAAAATGCCGTTGAAAACGGCATTTTAAAAAGACAATTATGCGTTAAGGACTCCGTCCTTAAAAC
>JAXJTP010000083.1:0-5437 GCA_036309525.1 Acutalibacteraceae bacterium
CTTTTAAGCTGGCTTTCCTCTGGTGTGAGTGACAGCTCACACCTACAAACCCAAATTTGATTTTCATAATCTATTAAATATATGAAAACAGGCTATCGTAATGATAGCCTGTTAAGAAACTTACTTATATTTATTATTTTACAAGTCTCTTTCTAGCGATAACAACTGTACCAGCTGAAGCTAGTAGAATAGCAGCCATAATCATAGCGATTGTAGCTGTATCACCTGTTGCAACCTTACCTGTTGTAGTTGAGCTACTTGTTGTATTTGATGTTGTGCTATTTGTTGTAGCAGAAGTAGCGTTTGTTGCATTTGTAGGAGCGTTTGTTGCATTTGTAGGAGCTGATGTTGGGTTTGTAACATCTGTTGGCTCTTCTGGAGCTGATGGATCTGTTGGCTCAGATGGATCTGTTGGCTCTGTAGAATCTGTTGGCTCTGTTGGATCTGATGGCTCTGTTGGATCTGATGGCTCTGTTGGCTCAGATGGTTCTGTTGGATCCTCTGTGTAAGAATCAACATTCAATGTTGTAGTAGTTTTAATGCAAGTTTTATCCTTTGTAGGGATACCGTTTTCATCATCATATGTAGCATCGTCCATAGCTGTAACGATCATACACTCACCAGCACTCTTAACCTCGTAAGCAACCTTAATCATATCAACGCCAGCGTCAAAGCCTGCTACAGGTAGACCTGATGTAAATACAAGACCTAGCTTATCTAGGTTGAATTCAGCTGGGTTTACTGGTCTTACGTGCATGCTTGCAAACATACCTGGATCATAGTGAACACCATTGCTGAAATAACCCTCTGCATAGCCTAGTACATCTAGATCGCTCTCCTCAACTAGAGCTGTAGCGTCTGTCTGATTTACATATACAGAAGCATGGAAGCCTGTGATTTTCTCAGTAGAAGTACCCTTTACTGTACACTCGAATTTCTCACCTACTGGTACCTCGTATACTGCTGTAACCTCTTTACCGTCAACAACAGTAATCTTAGCTGTTTCAAGATCTTCTGCTGATGCAGTTACTGCACAAACACAGCCTGTTACAGCTAACATACCAGACATTAAAATACTTGTTAACTTTTTCATTGTATTTTCCTCCTAGTTTATACTTAAAAGTTTACTTAATTATAATACCTTTTAAGAAATATTTCAATAGATATTTTAGCATTTTGTACTATCTCACAATATTATAAAGCTAGTTATGTAAAAAAGCACAAATTCATAAATAATTTACAATTTATTCAACTGTTACAGATTTTGCAAGGTTTCTTGGCTTATCTACATCGTTGCCTCTGTTTACTGATGTATAGTAAGCGATTAGCTGTAATGGAATAGCAGCAGGTATAGGCATTAGCATATCGTCCATAACAGGTACTGTTACTAAATAATCATAAGCCTCTTTATCTACTACAAAATCTTCTCTTGCAACCAATATTACCTTAGCACCTCTTGCCTTTACCTCTTTAATATTGCTTACAGTCTTTTCAAGAAGATTTTTCTGAGTAGCTACTGCAATTACAGGCATTTCCTCTGTTATCAGAGAAATTGTACCATGCTTTAGCTCACCAGCTGCGTATGACTCACTGTGGATATATGAAATCTCCTTAAGCTTTAGAGAGCCCTCCATACTTAGTGCATAGTCAAGACCTCTACCTATATATAGCAAGCTTTCAGCTGAAACAAGCTTTGTTGAAACATACTGTGCCTGCTCTATAGATGTTTCTAGTATATTAGCAATAACCTCTGGAGTTTTTTCAAGCTCAGCTGTCAGCTCCTTACACTTAGCTTCGTCAATAGTACCCTTTGCCAATGCTAGCTGAAAGGCAAACAGATACATTACAGAAACCTGAACAATATATGCCTTTGTTGATGCTACTGCTATTTCAGGGCCTGCATGAGTATAGATAAGCATATCTGCCTCTCTTGCTATTGAGCTACCCTTTGCATTTACAATTGCAAGAGTTTTAGCACCTAAATCCTTAGCAAGACGCATAGCAGCAAGGCTGTCTGCTGTTTCGCCTGACTGTGAAATAATGATTACTAAATCACCCTCACCAACAAGAGGCTCTCTGTATCTGAATTCTGAAGCTATGTCAACAGTAACTGGTACCCTTGCCAGCTTTTCAATTACATACTTACCAACCATACCTGCGTGCATTGCAGTACCACAAGCAACTATATAAATCTGCTTAAAGCTCTTAATCTTTTCAAGAGTTATTCCACATTCCTCAAGGCTAGGCATACCATCTAGTATTCTTGGCTTGATTGTCATATTAATAGACTGTGGCTGTTCGTGAATTTCCTTAATCATAAAGTGAGGGTATCCACCCTTTTCAGCTGCGTCCATATCCCAGTCTGCTGTCATAAGCTCTTTAGTTTCTACATCGCCATGGTCATTATAGATAGTAACTCCGTCTTTCTTTAGCATTACTATTTCATCATGCTCCAGCAAATAATAATCCTTTGTATAGTTAATAATTGCAGGTACATCAGAAGCAATAAAATATTCGTCCTTACCTACACCTACGATTAGTGGACTTTCTCTTCTTGTAGCATATACAACCTCTGGAAAATCCTCAAATACTATACCAAGAGCAAATGAGCCCTCAAGATCCTTGATTGTACGTTCAATAGTAGCAAGTGGGTTCATAGGATTTTTCTTGTAATAGTAGCCCAAAAGCTTAGCAACAACCTCTGTATCTGTATCACTTAAAAACTCTTCACCATGCTCGGTTAAAAACTCCTTAAGAGCCTTATAATTCTCTATAATACCATTATGTACTATTGTAACCTTAGCACCACTATGTGGATGTGAATTAACATCAGAAGGCTCACCGTGTGTTGCCCAACGAGTATGCCCTATTCCTGTGCTACCTGTTGGTCTGCCCTCGCTTTTCATTTTTTCAACTAGGTCTGCAAGTCTACCCTTAGATTTTGCAACCTTGATTTTCTCATCTTCAAATACTGCAATACCTGCTGAATCGTAGCCTCTGTACTCCAGCTTAGTAAGTGCACTTACTAAAACCTCACTACAATCCCTATGTCCACAATATCCAACTATACCACACATAAAAATACCTCCTTATAAATTATCTGTTTAGCTTATGTTTAAATGTAGGAACAATTTCCTCAAGCAAAGAAACTGTCTTTGTTGAGTCGTTGTTTAAAGCTGCTTCTTTCAGCAAATTATACTGTTTAATAAATTTATCCTTCTCTATGTTAATTTGCTGACCTGTAAATATTTTTTGATTATCTGTTTTCTTAAGACCCTCTTCATCCATAAGCAACTCTTCATATAGCTTTTCTCCTGGTCTTAAGCCTGAAAATTTAATCTCTACATCTTTATATGGCACCTTGCCATACATTCTTATAAGGTTTTCTGCCAATGTAACTATTTTAACAGGAGCACCCATATCAAGCACAAATATTTCGCCACCCTTAGCCATTGCTCCTGCCTCAAGCACAAGAGAAACAGCCTCTGGTATTGTCATAAAATATCTTATAATATCAGGGTGTGTAACTGTTACAGGCTTACCTGTTTCAATCTGTCTTTTAAACAGTGGGATAACTGAACCATTAGAGCCTAGTACATTGCCAAATCTGGTTGTTACAAATTCTGTTTTAGAGCCTGATTGAGCCATATACTGCACAATCATTTCACAGCAACGCTTTGTAGCTCCCATAACATTTGTAGGATTTACAGCCTTATCGGTTGAAATCATTATAAACTTCTGCACACCCATTATATCAGAAAGAGTAGCCATATTGTATGTACCAACTACATTATTTTTTACAGCCTCCTCTGGAACATCCTCCATTAATGGAACATGCTTATGTGCTGCTGCATGGAATACCAGCTGTGGATTATACTGCTCAAATATAGTCTTCATTTTTTCATAATCTCTAACAGAAGCAATCAGGGTTTTAAGGTTAAGCTTATCACCATATTCCATTAAAAGCTCCTGCTGAATATCATATGCATTATTCTCGTAAATATCTACAATGATAATTTCTTTAGGCTCAAAGGTTGCAATTTGTCTTACCAGCTCAGAGCCTATTGAGCCACCACCACCAGTTACCATACAAACCTTACCTCTTATAAGATTTCTTGTAACTGTTTTATCAAAGGTTATTGGTGGTCTGCCTAGTAGGTCGTTAACATTAATATCGTTTAGCTGACTAATTACCGATTTAGAATCTCCCTCTTTCTTTGAACCATCGTATTCATCAAAGATAAGATTGCCAACATAAGGTATTACCTTAATTTTACAAGGAGTTTTTGAGCATTCTCCCAGTATTCTTCTTCGGTCTTCTTCATTACAGGAAGGTATAGCCATAAGAATTGTATCAATCTTCTCGGCATAGCATATTGATTCTATCTTTTCTGTTGTACCAATTACAGGCACATCCTGTATTTTTGTTCCTGTAAGAGCTTTGTTATCATCTACAATACCTATTATATCATATTGCTGAGCAACCTCATCACTCAAAGACGCATTATTTACCTCTTTAAGTATAATCTTACCTGCTCTGCCTGCACCAACTAATAGGGTTCTTTTTCTGGCTGTTGATTCTCCTACCTTTACAAGTGTTAAAAAGGTTGTTCTGAAAACTAATCTAAAGGTAACTATACCAACTGTTGAAATAATCAGCTCTACTAACAAAAACACATAAAATGCTGTCATAGGACCATAAATTTCAAAAAAACCAAAAAACGAGAATATAAGAACCATCAATACACCTGTTGCTGTACCTAAAACGCAGGAAAGATAATCCTTCGCTTTAAAATACCTCCACATTTTTGTATAGGCTCCAAATAACCATAACGCCATAAAAGTAAACATTATGGTTAAAATTGTTTGCTTAGTCAAATTATATGTCTGCAATACCGTAAAATTAAACAAAGATAGAATGTAATTTGTAAGTAATGCAGAAATACCTATGATAAACATATCTGACAAAGCCAGCACAAATTTTCTAAAGCTAAAATGCTTTACCTTTTCTTTCATATCCATCCTCCAAAAACGCAAAACCAATTTTGCAAGCTCAACGCCCTATAAAGCTTCAAACAGCTTATTGCTTATTAACCTTTATACAACATTGAACAATATCAATAAAAACAACCACACATGGTTGTAATAGTACCACATATTTTCGATTTTGAACAGTACCTTTATGCATTTTAGTTTAAAATGTCGAAAAAAAATAAAACAGCACCATAAATACTAAAATTTTATACAAGTGCTACTTTATTTTGAGTTAATGATCGCTGATTTATTAGGGAGTATATGAAAATAGAAAAATGACTGAATATTTCGCTAATACGAGGCAAGTTCGAGCGAAAAAACGGAGAAATACTGACGTATTTCGAGTATTTTTCGGGAAGAAATTGCCCGTATTAGTAGAAATAGACAGTTGTTTTGAGTTTTC
>JAXJTP010000084.1:0-5386 GCA_036309525.1 Acutalibacteraceae bacterium
GGCATTTTAAAAAGACGATTATGAGTTTAGGGCTTCGCCCTAAAAACCCATAAGGGCTTTGCCCTTAACCCACCAGCCTTTGAAAAGGCTGGACCCAAACTTTACGTTTTTCTCTATCAGAGTTTGTGCGTTAGCCCTACAAACCCAAATTTATTTTCTTATCATTCACCTAAGTATACCACACATACCAAGCATTTAAAACATAAAAATCACCTAAGACAAAGCATAGGCTTTATTCTTAGGTGATTTTAATTTTATTTTATTCATTTAAAAATGCAACAAGTATAGCAAAGTAATGGAATACACTGCCACCTATTGTAAATAAATGCCATATTGAATGGAAGTATTTTATCTTTTTGATAGCGTAGAAAATTACACCAACAGAATATAGTGCTCCACCAATTAGCAGGAATGTCAATGATAGCTTAGGCATTGACTGTATTAGTGGTACTATTGCAAAGATAATTGCCCAGCCCATTATTATATAGCAGAAAACAGAAATCTTTCTGAATTTTTCAAGGTCGATAGAATTAAATACTATACCTAAAATAGCTGCACCCCATATAAAGCCGAATAGCACCCAGCCCAATACACCACGCAAAGGCACTAGAGTTATAGGAGTATATGTGCCTGCTATAAGCAGGAATATTGTTACGTGATCCATTATTCGCATAACGTGCTTAGCTTTTTCGTTTGTTAATGCGTGATACAGGGTTGACATAGTGTATAGTATTATAAGCGAGCCACCATATATTGCACTGCTTACAACACCCCACGCACCTATATTAAGTGCAGAAACTACTATTAATACTACAGTACCTGCAATAGCCAGCAAGGCACCTACACCGTGCGAAACTGAATTGAAAATCTCTTCTCCTAAGGTATACCTTTTGTTTAGTGGTGCTGGTGTATTCTTTGCCTGAGATTTAGCCTTTGCTTTGCTCATTAAATCACTCCTTTAGCCTGATTTTTATTTGATTATATAAGAGTACACTTTATAGCATTATTGTCACAATCAATTTTATTGTCTGTAACCTTAATTTCTGTAAGTGAACTATCATACTTAGTTGTAATACCGTCATCTGTGTACATATTAAAGCTTGCTGTATCGCCATAGGCTATAAGCTGTAGCTCTGCTCTGTTAAGCTCCTCGGTAGATAGTGCAGGGTTGCAAAGAGGTAAAACAGCACCCTTTTTGATAAATAGAGGAACCTCGTCCATTTCTACATCTATATAATGGTGTCCCTTAGTCATTGGCTCTTTACAAACAACCTTATCGCCACTTAGCTTTACAAATAGCATATCCTCTGGTAGGTAAACATATCTGCCCTTTGCATTCTGCTGATATACAGGTGTAATCATAATGCTGTCGCCAACCATAAGCTGGTCTTCAACTCTTGGTGCAAAGCTGTCGTCTGTATAGTCAAATGCAAGAGGCTTGAACATCATACCGTTGTTTAGGCAAGCCTTCATATATTCGCTGTATAGATATGGTACTAATCTGTAACGCACCTGAAGAACATTACGGAACATATCAATATTATCAAACTGATAGCATTCCTGCTCTCTTGTGCCAAGTGCAGCGTGGTTACGCATAAGAGGAGTAAACACACCAAAGCCAGTCCAACGCAATACAAGGTCTTCTGTTGCGTTAGAGCCAAAGCCACCTATGTCAGAGCCTATATACATAAAGCCACACATATTAAGTGATGGCATTTGCTTTATAGAAAGCTCAAGCTGTGACCACCATGACTGATTATCGCCTGTCCATATTCCACCATAACGGTGCATACCGATATAAGAAGAACGAGAATACATAAGTGTACGTTTATCTGGACAAATTTCATCAAATGCCTCAGACGCACTCTTTGTCATATAGAAGCCATAAAGATTATGCACCTTGTCGTGGCGAACCTTTTCACCGTTTACATCGTGGTAAAATTCAGTATAATCAAGCAGATTTGAGAATATATCTCTGAATTCAAAGAATGAATTTATATCAAGGTTTTTATCCTTGTATTCGTTGATTTTCTCCCAAGCCTCGTCCAGCTTTTTCTTTGTATAGAAGATAGCAGGCTCGTTCATATCATTCCAGAAGCCCTCTATGCCCATATCTGTAAGCACCTTGTACTTACTGCCAAACCATTTGCTTGCGTCCTCCTTAAAAAAGTCTGGGAAGTGAGTAAGTCCTGGCCATACAGCAGAGATAAAGTCTTCACCCTCGGCATTTTTACAGAAGTAGTTATTTTTTACGCCCTCTTCGTAAACATCGTAGCCCTCCTGAATTTTAACACCTGCGTCTATAATTGGCACAAGTCTTATGTTTTGCTCCTTCATTTCAGCTACAAAGCTCTCAAACTCTGGGAATCTCTCGTTGTTTATTGTAAAGTCCTTATAGTCCTCCATATAGTCAATATCCAGATAGATAGCGTCTATTGGCATATTGTTGTCACGGTAGCCCTTTGCTACATTTCTTACAGCGTCTGCATTTATATAGCTCCAACGGCTTTGCTGATAACCAAATGACCACAGTGGTGCAATATAGCTCTTACCAGTAAGCTCTCTTAGCTCCTTTACAATTTCAAGCTCTGTGTCAGCCTCTATAATATATACTGCAATATCATTTATATCAGAGGTAATAATCAGCTCGTTAAGCTTAGTATAACCAATATCAAAGGTAACCCTTGCAGGGCTATCTACAAACACACCATATTTATTTTTGCTGTTGCTTACAATAATGAAGTTATGTGCACCATAAAGCGACTCTTTACCCTCGGTATGTACAGGGTCATCTGCACAAAAGCTTACATACTTCCAGCCACGCTTATTTATTCCTCTTACAGCCTCGCCAAGACCATAAACTATATCATCCTGTAAAAGGTCAACCTTTAATGTAAGCTTTTCGCTGTTTTCTGCTGTAAAATATTTAATGCTATCACAGCTTACTTCAAAATCCTTAACAACTGCACCAGTATTCATTGGTGTTCCATATATAAATTTGGTTATCATAAACATTTTCCTTTCTTATTTTAAAATAGGCTTTACACCTTGGGTAAGTATATTATATAATAAAACAAATATATATTCATTAATTTTTTTGAAATTTTTAAGTAAAATTATGGGAGGCAACCACTATGAGTGAAAAAATAATTATCAGTACAGACAGCACAAGCGATATTCCAGTAGAGCTACAAGAAAAATATGGTATAATTACAGTACCACTACACGTAGTACTTGATGGAAAAACCTATGACGACCTTGTAAATATTACACCTGATGATATTTATGCACATTTTGAAAAAACAGGCAATCTACCAAAAACATCTGCTGTAAATATGCAGGAGTATATAGATAAATTTAAGCCTTATGTAGATGACGGCTACACAATAATACACTTTAACATTGGTAGTGCATTGTCAACATCACACCAGCAATGTAAGCTGGCTGGAAGAGAGCTTGGTAATGTATATGCTGTAGACTCTTGCAGTCTTTCAGGTGGTACAGCCCTACTTGCTATTGAAGCAGCAGAAATGGCACAGCAGGGTATGGGAGCTGAAGAGATTGTAGAAGCTGTAAGCAAAAAGACAAGTAAGCTTAAGTGTAACTTTATAGTAGACAAGCTAAACTACCTGCACGCAGGTGGAAGATGCTCTTCAGTAGCTGTGCTTGGTGCAAATCTATTGGGAATTAAGCCTTGTATAGAGGTAAGCAACGAGGACGGAAGCTTGGCTGTAGGTAAAAAATACAGAGGTAAGCTAACAAAGGTTTTAACACAGTATGTAAATGAAAAGCTTGCAGATGGTGCTAACCTATACAGAAAAAGAGCTTTCTTAGTACACGCAGGTATGCCAAAGGAAACAATCGACGAGCTTTATCAGCTAATGCAAGAAAAGAATTGCTTTGACGAAATTATAATTATACGTACAGGCTGTACAATTTCATCTCATTGTGGCCCAGATACAATGGGTATTCTATGTATGGAAAACTAAAAATTTGTTTTAAATAAGCTAAAAGCAAAGGAGAGAAAAGCAAAAACTCCTTTGCTTTTAATATTTTGCAACAAAAACTACTATACTATTGATTTTTTTAGTCTACGGGTATATAATTAGCAAAATTTATTAAATATAAATGAGGTAAAATATGAATAAGAAATTCAAAAAAATCACAGCTGTACTTTTATCTGCGTTGATAATGAGCAGTGTAGCTACATTAACCTCCTGTGCTGACAGCACAGGCAAAGAAAGTGAAGGCACAGCCACAGAGCTAAACGAGCAAGCAAAGCCAGACAAGAATAATAAAAGCACCAAGTCAACCAGAATACTAAGGGCTGACAATGAAGATGGTATATATGTTGAGGGTGATTTCCCTGAAAATGCCGTGCTTTCTGCTGAGTTTATAGACAATTCACCAGAGCCTGCTGTGCCTTTGTTTACAGAACAGATGTTTTACAGGCGATGGTTTCAGCTTAATAATAAAACAGCTAAATTTTATGAGGACTACTTTGAGGTAGATGTTTGCACAGATGATGATGATTACGTTTCTCCAAAGGTAAAGGTATTTATTCCTTACGAAAACCCAAATCTTCATATAGCGTATGTGGATCGTAAAAATCCTACTCTAAGAGCAATACCTTCGGAATATATCAATGGCGAATATGTAATTTCTCTTGACCCAGCAGACTTTGGGGAGAGGGGATATGGCTATGGCTTTTTCTATCTTTGTAACTATGGAGAGCCAGCAGAGCCAGACGCAAAGCCTGTACAGCAAACTCTTACAGATGAAGAAACAGGTATTACAGTATCGGGTGAAATTCAGCCAGATACACAGCTGATGGTTCTTGATTATTCAAACAACCACACACTAGGAAGTGAAGAGGTAACCACACCAGGGCTTTACTATATTGCACTTATCAGAGGTAATAAAGAAATTACTCCAGTTGCTCCACTTACAGTTACTATACCAGGTAAGGCTGGCGAAAGGGTTGGCCATTATCACCATGAAAAATTACAGACAAGAATAATAGAGGCTATTGAAGAATACGACTATGAAGGCGAGGGCATTGACTCTGAATATCTTCCTGTAGTAGACGAAAACGACACCACAGAGGAGCTTACATATCTGGAGAATAGCTATAGCAACAACAGCTACACCTTTACCACAGATAAGCTGGGTATGTTTGGCATAGGTACCGAGGATAATCTGGATTTAGAATATCTATGTCGAGTAGACCAGCAACTTCCATGCTGATGAGCTATTGATAGTTGTTTTTAATGGAAGAACAAATTTGGGTTTGTTGGTGTGAGCTAACGCTCACACCAAAGGAAAGACAGCTTAAAAGTTTTGATTAAACTTTTTCAAAAGTTTATCGGGTCAAGGGCTGAAAGCC
>JAXJTP010000085.1:0-1742 GCA_036309525.1 Acutalibacteraceae bacterium
CAGAGTGGCTCTCCATACCTGCACCAACGATAGATACCTTTGCAACGTCCTCGTCAAAGATAACCTTCTCTGCCTGTAGAGTTGGCATAAATGCCTCGATTACATTCTTAGCGTCCTCTAGCTTATCCTTAGCAGTAGTAATTAAATAGTTTGATTTAAATACTTCAAAAGCAAATTTTTACTGTTATATCAATAATGCTTTATTGATATTCTTCAAATATCTTCTCAATAAGTTTTGTTATAATTGGCATAAAAAAGAATAGTGCCGCAATTATATAATCTGTACCCTTATCTGAATCTCCTCTGAAGAAACGAAAATATATTGCTGCAAGTATGGCTCCAGAAAATATGACGGGTAGAGCTTGCTTAGCACAAGACTTAATAAAATAGCGTATGTAATGTCCATTTACAAGCGACTTCTTGTATTCTTCAAATGAATCATCATTACGAATCTTTTCTTTCAGTTTTCTTGGGTTAAGCATCCATGGACGCTGATCAATATAGTTTTTAAAATCCTCGTATCCTTCATATCCAATCATCGCACTTATAAAATCCTGACAATCAGGTTGTGATTTTTCCGATACTTTTGTATCAAGTTGAAAAAAACATACAGAAACTAAAGTATGGTTTTCTCCCAAAGAAAAGGGAGTATCACTGTGATTATGAATAGTAATCTTTGATGGTCCAATGAATTCGGGATCCAAAGTGGTTCCAATATGTCCTAACCCCGCTGCGGTAAAAGAGACTTTTGAATGATATGTTCCACCAATACGATTAGTAACATAAAGCACTTCATTAGTAAAAATAACTGCAGTATCGTGTGGTGGTATGATAATCTTCTGTTCATCTTCGTTATAAATACTCTTTTTTGTTCTAATTGACCATGCATACTTACTTGCTGTTAAATCTACAGAGGCTCCTTTTATAACAAGATGATTTACTGGATAAATATAAATATTTTTTCCGAAATTTTTATAAATATCTTCTATACTAAACATATTATAACCCCCTTTATAAATAAAAAATAAAAAACAAAATCACATTTATTATAGTTGCTTGACTTGTTTTTACATAATTTAGTATCTAAATGATATATAGGTATGTTCAAGATATATAAATAAATTTTCGAGCAGAAGGACAGAATTCCAACTTAAAGTATCAAAATTAAATTTATTATTGTAAACATCAATAAATATAGCACTAACCAATATTATTGCGAAGCAAACATACTTTATATAATCGGTAGCAAGACTTAATAAAGTAATTATAACATTACGACCATATGTATTCAAGTTATTTATACTTTTTACGTCAAAAAATACTTTTTTATCAAAATATAAACCTGTTGATATATTATCTAATTCAACATAAAAAAAGCTTTAAGCACTCTTAAATCAGAGTGCTTAAAGCCTAATGTGAATTATAAAATATTTAAAGTTATAATCAAATTAATTAATCAAAGAACTTTGAATGAAGAGCAGAAACAGCTCTGTCTGCGTCCTCTGCCTTGATAAGAACAGAAATCTTGATTTCGCTTGTTGAAATCATCTGAATGTTGATGTTTGCATTATATAGAGCCTCAAACATTTTTGAAGCAAAGCCAGAGTGGCTCTCCATACCTGCACCAACGATAGATACCTTTGCAACGTCCTCGTCAAAGATAACCTTCTCTGCCTGTAGAGTTGGCATAAATGCCTCGATTACATTCTTAGCGTCCTCTAGCTTATCCTTAGCAGTAGTAA
>JAXJTP010000086.1:0-18922 GCA_036309525.1 Acutalibacteraceae bacterium
AACTTGAAGTTTGGGTAAAGCCTTTTCAAAGGCTTTTGGGTCATGCAACCAATTTGCGAAGCAAATTGATTGCCACAATCAATCCCGTAGGGATTGGTTGTATTATGCAAAGTCCTCGTGGGATTTTACGCAATCAATCCCGTAGGGATTGGTTACATTAGGCAACGCCCTTTAACTTCTCGTTAATTCCTAAAATGCCGTTGAAAACGGCATTTTAAAAAGACGATTATTCGTTAAGGACTCCGTCCTTAAAACCTGCAAGGACTCTGTCCTTGACCTGCCAGCCTTTGAAAAGGCTGGACCTAAACTTCACGTTTTTCTCTATCAACGTTTGTGCGTTAGCCCTACAAACCCCAATTTATCAATCTGCAATTAGATATTAAAACCCAAAAACAAAAACCATAGGCTTAGAATTTTACCTTTAGCCTATGGTTTTATTTTTCAGATTAATAAATTATTATTTACTATTATCCCTTTACAGCACCTGCAACTATACCCTTAATGATATACTTCTGACAGCATAGATAGAATATAATAATAGGAATAATTGAAAGAACGATCATCGCCATCATATTACCCATATCAATTGAGCCATAACCACCTCTTAGATATTGGATAGCCATTGGCAATGTTCTGCTTTCTGTTGCACCAAGTAGTAGATATGGTAGCAAATAGTCGTTCCAAATCCACATAGCGTCAAGAATTGCAACTGTAATTGCTGTTGGCTTTAGTATTGGGAATACAACTAAAAAGTATGTTTTTACAGGGCCACAGCCGTCAATCATAGCTGCTTCTTCAATTTCCAGTGGAACACTCTTTATAAATCCAACAAACATAAATACAGCCAAGCCAGCACCAAAGCCGAGGTATACAAATATAATACCTACAACATTATTTAGATGTAGCTTTGATACTATCTGTGTCATTGGGTACATTACCATCTGGAAAGGTACAATCATAGAGAATGCACATAGTAGATAAAGTAGCTGTGAATACCATTTTTTAACTCTTACTATAAACCAAGCACACATTGATGTACATAGTACAAGCAATATAACTGCAAATACAGTTATAAACAGAGAGGTGAAGAACGCTGGCACAAAACCGATTTTATCTGCACCCTCAATGTAGTTGTCAAAGCCTACAAATGATTCTGCTGTCGGGAATGCAAATGGCTCTGTACCGATGTAAAGCTTACCCTTAAAGGAGTTCATTAATACCAACAAAATTGGAGAAATGAATAATCCTGCAAGTGCAATCAATAAAATAAAGAAAGGAATATCCTTGGTTTTCATCTTAACCTTAGGCTCTTTAGTCTTTGTATCGGTGTCCTTCTGAACAGCCTTTACTGCCTTTTTAGGCTCGTGATTACCTGCTGGCTTGTCACCAACTACAGGCTTTTGAATAATAATATCAGCCATTAGCTTTCAACCTCCTTACTTCTTGTGAGGTAAAGCTGTGCCAGTGCAATTATAGCAACGATAATAAAGAATACCACAGCCTTTGCCTGACCTACGCCCTGGAAGCCTACTCTACCGTAGAAGGTGTTATAAATATCAAGAGCAAGCATTTGTGTTTGCTTACCAGGAGCACCTGCTGTAAGAGCAAGGTTCTGGTCAAATAGCTTGAATGAGTTTGTAAGTGTCAGGAATGTACAAATAGTAATTGATGGCATTACCTGAGGAATAGTTATCTTTGTAAGCTTCTGCCAGTTAGTTGCACCATCAATATCAGCAGCCTCTAGTAAATCAGGCGATACATTCTGAATACCAGCTATGTAAATAATCATCATATAGCCTATTAACTGCCAGTTCATAAGAATTACCAAGCCCCAGAAGCCATAGCTTGGGTCGTAGGTGATAGATACTCCGAATGAATTCAGTACACCGTTAATAATCATCAACCAGATATAACCAAGCACAATACCACCAATAAGGTTAGGCATAAAGAATACTGTTCTGAAAATATTAGTACCCTTTAGGCTTTTTGTTAAAAGCAATGCAAGTAAAAATGCTATAATGTTGATTGTAATAACAGAAACAATAGTAAACTTTACAGAAAACCATAGTGCATCTACAAAGGCAGTATCGTTAAAAGCCTTAACATAGTTGCTGAAACCAACCCATTTAGCATTTGCAACCGTTGTAAACTTGGTAAATGATAAATATATACCCATTGCAAACGGTGCAATAAACGAAATAATAAATGCAATTACAGTAGGTAATACAAATAATGGAAACCATCTTTTTATTGCTTTTTGCATTTCTTTACTCCTCCTTTACACAAATAAATACAATATAAACAAATAACTCCCACACCCTTTAGGATGTGGGAGTTGTAAGACATATTAAATCAACTATTGAGTACAGTGATTATTCAGCCTTTAGGCTAACCTCTGTTGCCCAGCCATCCTTTGTCTCTGTAACAAGGGCATCCCACTCTTTCTGACCCTGAACATACTCAAGAAGGTCTGCACCTAGGTCAGCTTTCCACTGCTCACTTGGCATACCACCGAATGCCCACTCTACAGATGTAACGCCTTCCTTGCTCATCCAGCTTAGAACCTCTTTAGCTAGTGGATCGCTTGGCTTCTCGTCATCTGCAAATGATGTAAATGGAGCGATAAAGCCTAGCTTTTCTACAACAACCTTCTTACCATAATCAGATGTGAACAACCACTCTAGGAAGTCGATTGAAGCCTGCTGTACAGCTGGATCTGCTTCCTTATTGATTGCAAAGTAGTTCTCTGTACCTACGCATAGACCCTGAGTCTCTTCGCCTTCAATACCTGTGTAAATTGGTAGGAACTTAATGTCCTCTTCAGCAACAACATTACCCTTTACACCGTTAACCTGTGACCATGCCCAGTTACCATTCTGAACCATAGCTACATCGCCAATAGCAAATTCGCTCATTGACTCATCAACTGTCTTTGAACCTAGCTTATTCTTCTCTGTGCAAGAGTTGTTTGTATATAGGTCGAAGATGTTCTTATAGTTGTCAGCATATGTAAACTTAAGCTCTGTTGCGTTAAGTGCGTTTATAGTTGCACTGCCACCCTCGCTCTTGAATTCGTTGTAAACAGGTAGATTCATAAGGTGAGTCTGCCATCTCCAATCATCACCAGTTTTTAGTGATGTTGAACCGAATACGCCCTTAATGCCAAGGTCGCCCTTTAGCTTTGTCATATCCTCAACAACAGCCTTTAGCTTATCAAAGCTGTTGATTTCGTCCATGCTCTTATACTCTGTTGTTTTCTTATCTGAGCTGAAATACTTCTCCATAATAGCGTTATTATAGATAATACCATAACCCTCAACAGCATAAGGTACACCGAATACGCCCTCACCATCTTTTACTGCAAGGCTCTTGTCTGATAGTAGGCTATATAGCTCTGTGCCACTTAGATCTGCACAATAATCCTTCCAGTTCTGATAACCAACAGGACCGTTGATCTGGAAAATTGTAGGAGCTGTATCTGGGTTACCCATCTGTGTAGATAGAGTCTTCTCGTATTCACCAGAAGCAGCTGTTTGAACCTTTACCTTAATACCAGTTTCCTTCTCGTACTGAGCAGCAATAGCCTCATACTCACCAGAAATCTCTGGCTTAAAGTTCAAATAATAAATTTCTTTAACTGAAGATGTGTCAACCTTTGATGAGCTGTCTAGCTTTGTTTCTGTGCCACCGGTTTCACCCTCACAGCCAGCTAGAGCAACTGCAGAAGCACTTACACATAGTGCCAAAAATAGAGCAGTTAACTTTGTTACCTTGTTCATAATTTTTTCTCCTTCTCATTTAGTAAACTTTGGATTTTATTTCTGATTTAGAGGTATTTGTAGAAAATATACAGATGTTCTCTACTACCTCACCTCTTGTTTGTCATTCTATCACACAAAAAATATTAATGCAATATTTATTTCAACATTTTTACTTTATCAAAATTAAATTTATATTTTGCACAAAGTTTACAAGAGCTTTATAAGCAAAAGTGATAACGACTTGTGTCTTGTTTATCATTTTAAAACAAATAGCTTCAAAATGTATTCAAAAATTTAATATTTACAGGTTAGAAAATTCTGAAAAGTATAGCTGTTTGTAGCTAAGAGCTACCTATATAAAATAAGAGCATTACTTTATTAAAATAAAATTACTAATTTGTAAATTTGTAGCGAAGTGCTTGCTTTTAGGTTGATTTTTGAATTTTATATTATATAATAAGGTTATAAAATTTGTGATAAAGCAATTCGGAGGAATATAAATGAAAAGAACGATTCTTGCAATATTTTGTGCAATAGCAATGGCTATATTGGGAGCAGGCTGTTCAATGCTTGGTGATAGTCAGCCAACACAGCCAGCAACACAGCCACCTACACAGGAGGTAACACAGCCACCAACCGAGGCACCAACACAGCCACCAACCGAGGCTCCAACAGAGCCACCAACCGAGGCTCCAACACAGCCACAGGTACAGGAACCTGAAAATACTACATTTTCAGTATCGGTATCTCAGGCACCAACCGAAACACCAACACAGCCACCTACAACAGTGCCACAAACAGTTGAGCTTCTTAAGCCGATAATAGGTGATTGGTATCTTGACCATTATCTGCAATCAAATGGTCAGCAGACTACACCTGGAGCTACCATTGCCTATACCTTCCATAGCGATGGAACTTTTGCTGTTAATAACAGAGGTAATATTTCAACAGGTGCATATTACTTTGACGGTAAAAAAATTTCTTATGTGGCAGATGCCTCTGGAGAAACGGGTGAATTCGCATACGATTCTACACAAAATCAAATAACAGATGTAGACGAGAGCAGTAATATGTCAGCAGTATTTACTCGCACAAAGCCTGAATAATGTTTTTTTATATACCCAAGGTGTAGCATTTGCTCTTACATCTTGGGTATAGCATTAATTATCTGAAATGTAAATTTGTGACAGTAAAAAAATAGAGATTATGTGTTTTTTAATAAAAGTACTTGATTTTTGTTATTGGTTATAGTATAATAACGATACAATCGCATTTGGCGGTTAAACTGAGCAAGTCAGAAATTTAATTCCTATGTAAATGTGAACGACAGGCCCTGTACGATTGGGTGCTGTGAACCATGTCAGGCGGGGAACCGAGCAGCATTAAGCAGATTTCTTGATGCGATGCAGTAAGTCTGTCGTTCGCATTTACACAGGAATAGACCGTCTGTCTTGCTCTTTTATTTTTTATGTAAGGGTAGGGCATTTTATGTATCAGGTTTTGTACCGAAAGTGGCGTCCAAAGGTGTTTGCTGATGTATCTGGTCAGCCTCAGGTTACTATAACTCTGAAAAACGAGCTTAAATCAGCCAGAATTAATCACGCATATCTCTTTACAGGTACTCGTGGTACTGGCAAAACTACCTGTGCAAAAATACTTGCTAAGGCTGTAAATTGTCTTAATCCTCAGGATGGTGACCCTTGTGGTGAATGTGAAATCTGCAAAGGGATAGAGGACGGCTCTGTAATGGATATTGCAGAGATTGACGCAGCAAGTAATAACGGTGTTGATAATATCCGTACAATTATCGAGGAGGCTGCCTTTACTCCAACAAAGGCAAAATACAGAGTTTATATCATAGACGAGGTTCATATGCTGTCGGCAGGTGCATTTAATGCCTTGCTGAAAACTCTCGAAGAGCCACCCTCACACGTTGTATTTATTCTTGCAACTACCGAGGTGCATAAGCTACCGGCTACTATACTTTCTCGTTGTCAACGCTTTGACTTTCATAGAATTTCTGCACAAAACCTTGCAGACAGGCTTAAATATGTTGCAGAAAGAGAGAATGTACAGCTTGATGATGACGCTTCTATGCTGATTGCCTCTGTTGCAGATGGTGCAATGAGAGACGCATTGTCACTATTGGATAGATGTATTGGAGTAAGCACTAGCATTACAGCCGAGATTGTGCATACTACTGCTGGCTTAGCTGGTAAAGGGCATTTGTTTAAAATTACAGATTGCATAATAAATAAGAATACTCAATCGGTGCTTGAAATTGTTGAACAGCTACACAACGAAAGTAAGGATATGGGCAGACTCTGCGAGGAGCTTATAGACCATTTCAGAACCCTGATGCTTTTAAAAGCAATTAATAATCCAGACTCGTTGCTTGTTATGTCTGCACAGGATAAAAACAGGGCACGAGAGCAGTCACAAAATATTCAGCTTGAAAACATAGTCTATATAATGGATATTTTGCAGGCAAGCTATGACAGGATTTTCAGAGGAAGTAATAAGCGTACAGAGATGGAGCTTGCACTTATCAAGCTTACATCACCACAGCTAGATACCTCAACAGAGGCACTTGTAGCCAGAATTGCTAAGCTTGAAAGAGCAATAAAGAGAGGTGTACAGCCTGTACAGCAGGGTGAAGCTACACAGCAACAGGCACAATATGATAGTACTACGGTGCAATCACCACAGCAATATATGCCAGAGCCTAAAAAGCAAGAGGCATATGCCGATAATCCACAGGCTAAAGCAGTGGCAAGGCAAACCACAATGGACTATGAAACCATTGTTAAAAATGCAGTTCCTATGGAGGACTGGCAAGAGGTATTGGATATAATAAAGAAGTATTCAATAACTATTGCAACTTCATTTAAAAATACAAGGGCGTATATCAGTGGCGATTATATATTGATAGATTCCCAAAATGAATTGGCGTTCAACCTGCTTAAACAGCCTACTCAGCGTGAAAGAATGAGAGAGGCTATAAAAGAGGTAACAGGCAGAGCATACAAGCTAGGCCCTTATAAGCGAGTTGAACAAAAATCTCAACAGGAAGACCCAATGGCTAACCTTTTACAAAGGGCAAAGCAGGTGGGAGTAGAGGTTGAGGAAGATTAAGAATTGAAAGGAAGAAAAAATAATGAAAGCAAGAATTCCAAGAGGTATGGGTGGCGGCCCACAGAATCTACAGCAGATCGCAAAGCAGGCACAGAAGATGCAGGAGGAAATGGACGCAGCAAGCACAGAGCTAGAGTCAAAGGAGTACAAAGCATCAGCTGGTGGCAATGCAGTAGAGGTAGTAGCAACAGGTAAGCTAGAGCTTAAGGCAGTAACTATTAAGCCAGAGGTTGTTGACCCAGAGGATATAGATATGCTTACAGACCTGATTATTGCAGCATCTAACGAGGCACTAAGACAGGCAGCAGAGGATAAGGCTCAGACAATGGAGAGAATCTCTGGTGGTCTTAATATCCCAGGCTTATTCTGATAATGTCATCATACAATGTAGCACCTTTAGCCAGACTAAGCGAGCAGTTTGAACGACTACCAGGTATAGGTACAAAAACAGCACAGCGTTTAGCCTACTATGTTCTTAAAATGCCAAAGGAAAGAGCAGTTGAATTTTCAAACGCAATTTTAGCAGCACACGAGAACATACATTATTGCAGTGAATGCTGTAATCTTACAGATAAAGAGAAATGCTCAATCTGCGAAAGTACCAAGCGTGACCATTCTACAATCTGTGTGGTAGAAGACCCTAGAGATGTAGTTGCAATGGAACGCACACAGGAATATAATGGTGTGTATCATGTGCTTCACGGAGCTATGTCACCACTTAACGGAATAGGCCCTGAACAGCTTACAATAAAACAGCTGTTGGCAAATATACAGAGCCATTCTGTTTCAGAGGTAATAATGGCTACAAATCCAACAGTAGAGGGCGAAACAACCTCAATGTATATCAGCAAGCTACTAAAGCCTTTGGGTATAAAGGTAACTCGTTTAGCTTATGGTATTCCAGTAGGTGGCGACCTTGAATATGCTGACGAAGTAACATTGCTAAGAGCTTTGGAAGGCAGAAGCGAAATGTGATTTTTAGAATAAAAATCTGAATAAACATAACTATCAAACAGGTTGCTGTATTGTTACAGCAACCTGTTTAAAGTATAGAATGATTTATCATACATTTCTTAGTATGAATTAAAGGTGAGGTTAAAATGAGCTTGTTTGACAAATCAAGTAAGGCTAAAGAAATCAAAAACGAAGAAATAGGCTTTATTTTAGAGAATGTTGCAGAAAGAAACAAATTAGATCCAAGACATTTTTTAAAGCCCTCTGATGATGAAATAAAACAGCTTGCAGTAGGTGATATAGTTAAGCTAAATTTCCTTATATCAAAGGAGCTTGAAAATGGCTGTAGGGCTGAAAGAATGTGGGTAGAGATACAGGAAATTGACAAAGATAGCTTTGTTGGAGTACTTACAAATCAACCTGCCTTTATAAACACAATAAATGCTGGAGATACTATAAATTTTTCAAAGGATAATATTGCAACTGTAATTGTAAAGAATAATCCATTTGATTTTTCTAAAATGGCAGTTATTTCAAATAAAGCTATTGAAAACAGAGAAATCAACTGTGCAATAAGGTCAGACGAGCTTAACGATGAACAGGATAGTGGTTGGTCATTGTTTTTTAGCGATGAAGATGATGATTATTTAAATGATTATCATAATGTTACAATTATATCTTTAGAAAATGCTATGCAGATAGAGCCACTATTAGAGAACGTTTTTACCCAGAATGGTGAAGCATATGTATTTGATAGGTCTTTAAATATGTTTGTTGAGGATAAATAGTAATTTAGAAATAGTTTTTACTTACGACAAATTTCCATTGACAAAGTTGCTTTTTAGTATTATCATATGTTTACACTTAAATGATTATTTATTGCTTTTACAAAGGAGGGAGTAACCAATGGCTAAGGCTGATACAAAGACAATCGCACAGAATAAAAAAGCACACCACGACTATTTTGTTATAGAGAGTATGGAGGCTGGTATTGAGCTTGTTGGCACAGAGGTTAAATCCCTGAGAGCAGGCAGAGTAAATTTAAAGGACTCATGGTGCTCTGTTGTTGAAGGTGAGCTTTTTGTAAACGGTATGCACATAAGTCCTTACGAGCAGGGCAATATATTTAATAAAGACCCAATGAGAGTACGAAAGCTTTTAATGCACAAGCGTGAGATTATGCGACTTTACGGACTTATACAGCAGGAGGGCTATTCTATAATCCCTATTTCGCTTTATTTTAAGGGCTCAAGAGTAAAAATGCAGATAGGCTTGTGTAAGGGTAAAAAGCTATATGACAAGCGTGCAGATATTGCTGCAAAGGACGCAAAACGCAATATAGAAAGACACCTTAAGGAGCAGTATAAATAAGCTTTTATTTGTACTGTGCAATAGGGATAAGTGCTTAAATTTGTTAATTCTGTGCCAAAGGCACATTAAAATTAAATATGGGGATGTAAAGGTTTCGACAGGGGTTGTAAGCCTTGGTAAGCGGGTAGTGGTACGGAACCACTATAAAATCCGTAAACTTTAAAAATAAACGACAACGATACAGTTGCTCTAGCTGCCTAAGTTGCAGCTCGTCATACCAGAGAGTACCACGGCTTTGGATATGGCGTCGACCAGTGGTGAACGTGAACTAAGCCTTGTCTTGAGCTTTGTCATGAATAAAAGACTACCGTAACACTCAGCCTGTTAATGGGCGTAGTGCGAAGGGAATTCCAAAGCATTAACTACACCCGTAGAAAGCTCTGGTAAGCGACCTTTGGACAGGGGTTCGACTCCCCTCATCTCCACCACAAAAAAGCTGAATTGTCGCTGACAATTCAGCTTTTTTAACGATGTTTGCCGTTGGCAAATGATGTTGGCTTCGCCAATGATGTTTCCTTCGGAAATGATGTCGCTTTGCTAATGTTTAGTGGCAAACATTACTTCGTTTTGAATGAAATGAAAAACATCATTATGCGTAGCATAACATCATATAGCCGTCAGGCTATACATCGTTGAAGAATTACAGGTTTAATAGTATAATAACTAAGAAAGGAGATGGTTTTGTGAAGAAAAATAAGCTTGCAGAACTGTCGTTGGAGTTTTCTGTGGATATTATAAATCTTGTAAAATATTTAAAATCCAATCGTGAATCTATTATTTCAAACCAAATTGGCAGAAGTGGCACATCTATTGGTGCAAATATTTATGAAGCACAGTATGCACAGAGTAAAAAGGATTTTATTTCTAAGCTTGAAATTGCACTGAAAGAAGCAAGTGAAACAGGATACTGGCTTGAATTGTTGTATAGAACAAATTATATTGATGAACAGTTGTATAAAAGCCTTTCTTCAAAATGTACATCTCTGCGAGTAATGCTGGTTTCATCATGCAAAACTGCAAAGGAGAATGCAAAGTGAAAAAAATTCAAGCAAAAATCACGTTGCTTTCGCAAGAAGATAAAACAGTTGTTTCTATACAAATTACTTACGATGATAACGAAGATACAATAAATCCTGTATCTGAAATAGACTTAGTTTATAACGGTATTCAATATAAAGGGTATGGAACAAGCTATCTTTGGGAGGATACCTTTGCTGATTTACAGAGCAAGCTTCCTAAAGATGTTAAAATTGCCTGTTGTATGACTTGTCGTTATGGTAATATGTGTCCGTATGGAAATATAGAAAATCAGCTTTACTGCATTAAAGCTTTTAAAACAGACAGTAAAGTTGATTTATGTGCTTTGTTTGATAATATTAATTTTGATAAAAATCAAAGAGTTTCTTCGTTTGATTACTGTGATGATTTTGCTTATCAAAGTAAGGATTATTTTACTTATAATGATTATTTATATCACTTGCAAAAACAATCAGGTGATAAATAGATTGTACTGATTTTGATTATGCTATAATTAAAATCAATCTGTTTTTAGAGTATCAAATTATTATACTAAAATAATTTAAAGAGGAATTAATATGGAAATTACATTTTTAGAGCTTTTCTTTTTTCTGCTTATTACTTGTCTTGCTTTAGGGATTGTTATTCCTGTATGCAAAAAGCATAAAAAGGCAACGGGCAAAATTATTAACTACGATTCTACAATGAGAAAATTTGTTTATAGGGTTAATTCACCTGAAAAAGATATTATCAGTATGTTAGCAATAAAAAATAGTGCAGATGAGCTTTCCTGTGATATTGATTTTAATAACTCGATTATGAAATTTTCGGAATATGGCTCTGATATAAAATATTATTTTTACATAGAAGAATATGCTGATTTTTCAATTTTGAAATTAGAGCAGACTTCACTAATTGGAATGAGCAGTCATATACCATTAAAGCTTAATCCATTTATGATTAGTAAATTAGAAGCAGAAATTATACCCTTTAATATGTATGCATTTTGACTTTTTAAACTTGTAAATGATTAATTGTTTAATGTTTGCTTAGGTAGAAAAGTATATTAGAATGTTTAAAGAGGTGCTTTTAAATCAAATACTGGCAAATAACATATGTAATCCGAATAATATCTGATGTTTTTTATGTAAACAAAATAAAAAATATTTGTAAATATTAAACTTATAGCTGTTATTTAATGGAATTTTTCAAAGTGATGTGTTATAATAAAAAAAATTAAAAAATCAGAGCTAAACGGAGGTTTAATATATGAATATTTCATTACTTGGTTGTGGTAGATGGGGTTCTTTTATAGCTTGGTATCTTGATAAAACAGGTCACAATGTTTACTCATGGGGTCTTGAAAGTGAAGAGGTTTTTCAGAAGCTAAGAGAAAACAGAAAGAATGACTATGTAGAATTCAGCGACAGAATTACAATTACATCAGACCTTACAGAGGCAGTTAATCACGCAGAGGTTATGATAATTTCAATAAGTGCACAGGCACTAAGTAGCTTTATGCAAAGCCTTGTTAAGGAGGATTTATCTGGTAAGGCTATTGTACTTTGTATGAAGGGTATAGAAGAAACAACAGGAAGACGCTTAACAGAGATTGTTTCAGAATATGTAGACACAGAAAAAACTCCAGTAGCAGTATGGGTAGGCCCTGGTCATCCACAGGATTTTGTAAGAGGTATTCCTAACTGTATGGTTATCGACTCTGACAATGCAGAGCTTAAAAATAAGCTTGTAAATCAATTTTCAAGTGAGCTTATAAGATTCTACTTTGGTCAGGACTTAATTGGTACCGAGGTTGGTGCAGCTGCTAAAAATGTTGTAGGTATTGCAGCAGGTATGCTTGACGGTATGGGCTATACATCTCTTAAGGGTGCATTAATGGCAAGAGCTACACAGGAGATTTCAAGACTTATAAAGGCTATGGGTGGCAACGAAATGTCTGCATTTGGTCTTTGCCATTTGGGTGACTACGAGGCTACTCTATTCTCAAAGTTCAGCCATAACCGTGGCTTTGGCGAGCTACTTATCAAGGGTGAGAAATTCACAAAGCTTGCTGAGGGTGTTTCTACAACAAGAGCATTAATCAAGCTAGGTGAGAAATATAATGTAGACCTACCAATTGTAAATGCTGTAAATGAAGTAATAACAAACCACAAGGACGCTAAAGCTGTGCTTTCAG
This sequence comes from Acutalibacteraceae bacterium, assembly GCA_036309525.1. Lineage (GTDB taxonomy): Bacteria > Bacillota > Clostridia > Oscillospirales > Acutalibacteraceae > CAG-964. The sequence continues at coordinate 12,436 of JAXJTP010000086.1, forward strand.
AGCTGTTTTTACGTTCAGTTAAAAATGAATTTTAATATTTGATATTATGACAAAAACACCCACAAGGCATTAAAAGCTAAGCCCTGTGGGTGTTTAGTGTGATATAGAGTAAAAGCTGACATTTCTCAAATGAGAATGTCAGCTTTTGTAGTGTGTTAGGTATTTTGTGAGTTAAAATAAGTTGTGTGTCACAAATGATATTAAAAGCTGTATGTCATTTGTGATATAAACAAATTGTAGCATATAAAAAGAGTGTTGTCAACATATGTATTCGACTAATTTAGTAAAAACAGATACACTATCTCACAGAGGTGATTATATGTTTATGCCTATGCTTGATTCTAAAATTGTAGGAAGCGTTATAGCTGAATTCAGAAAAAGAAAAGGAATATCGCAAGAGGTGTTGAGTGGTTTGTCTGATATAGGGCGAACACATTTAAGTGCAATTGAGCGTGGCGAGAGAAAGCCAACTTTAGAAACACTTTACCGAATTTGTGTTGCACTAGATGTAAAAATGAGTGAGCTTGTAATTGAAATAGAAAGCAGATTGTGATAAAATTTTTTTAGTATAAAAGTGGACAATTAGTCCTAAATATCATTATAAAAAATATATTAATTTATAATTTTATCGGTGATAGAATTGAAATTAAGAATTAAAGATTTGCGAGAGGATAACGATTTAACACAGAAGAAAATATCAGAAATTCTTATGTGTGACCAATCGCTTTATTCTAAATATGAACGAGGAGAGCGTGAAATTCCTGTTGCTCTGCTTATAAAGCTTGCTGATTATTACAAAACAAACCTTGATTATTTAGTTTGTCGCACAGATAAGTATGATATGCTTTGATTGTGCGATATGACTTTTTTGGAGTAGCTTAAATCACAAAATGAGTAATTCATTTTGTGATTTAGATACATTAATTATTATTTATCATCGTTTTTAAAAATGGTTGTTGCCAGAGTGTTTATTAGATTAGAGATTTTTAATAAAATCCATTCAACCACAATAATAGCAATATAGATAAAAAATTTGCCTGCTATAGAGAATACCATTTCAAAATCATTCAGATAAAATTGTACAGAGTAAATATCATTCAGGTGTATTATTGTTAAAATAAAATCAACACAGCCTACAATGACAGTTGCTATCATACAGTACAACACAAATAGAGTACAATTTATCGGATAAAGCAATAGCCTCTGTAAATGATTTGTTTTTTTGTTTCTCTTTTGTTGTCAGAATTCATCCTGTTACTCCTTACTTATATAAATTTTATCGTTATAGTACAGTAAAACACATATGTTGTCAAGCTTATAAAATGTTTATAGCTAATTCTATAAATTAATTATACTGTATGCAAAACAAAATCAATCTTCTACTTGACATTTAGTGTAAAAAAGAGTATAAATGATACTATAGGTTAATATCGCAAAGGCTATGATAAGGACAAGGAGCATTTTATTTTTGTGTGCAGAGAGTTGACGTTTGGTGAAAGTCAACCAAAACAAATGCAACACCATCACCTTTAAGCTGACCTCTGAAATATTTGTGTTTAAATCAGATAAATTAAGAGAGTACGGGCTTCTCCCGTTATAGAGAATGGCATTGCAAGATGTCACAGAGGGGTCTGCTAGGCAGACAATTAAGGTGGTACCACGGAACATTCGTCTTTCGTCCTTTTATTGGGGCGAAGGATTTTTTATTTTATCAGCCATTTTTTTAATGACTGTATGATTTAGATAATCAGTTTTTCAGATTGATTATGTGATAGGAGATGTTTTTTTATGTTGACACTAGATAAGGTTTACCATGCGGCTTATACGCTAAAGGATGCTATAAGACCAACTGATATGATAAAATGTTCATCTGATGTAATTCCAGGAGTTTCTGTTTATTTAAAAACAGAAAACCTACAGGTTACAGGTTCGTTTAAGGTAAGAGGTGCATATTATAAAATTTCACAGCTTACAAAGGAAGAAAGAGAAAAGGGCGTAATTGCCTGCTCGGCTGGTAACCACGCACAGGGCGTAGCAAGAGCAGCAACAAAGAATGGTATAAAGTCACTTATCTGTATTCCAGACGGTGCACCAATCAGTAAAATTGAGTCTACAAAGCGTTTAGGTGCTGATGTTTGCCTTGTAAAGGGCACCTATGATGACGCCTATGCTAAGGCTGTAGAGCTACAAAAGGAAAGTGGAGCTGCATTTATTCACCCATTTGATGATGAGCTTGTTATAGCTGGTCAGGGTACAATCGGACTTGAGATTATCGACGCAAAGCCTAATATTGACGCAGTTGTTGTACCTGTTGGTGGTGGTGGCTTAATTGCCGGTGTTGCATTTGCAATAAAGTCATTAAATCCTAATATAAAGGTTTATGGTGTACAGGCTGCCGGTGCTCCTTCTATGGTGCAGAGCGTTAAGAATGGACAGATAGAAACTCTTGACAGCGTTCACACCTTTCAGGACGGTATTGCTGTAAAAACTCCTGGTACACTTACCTATGAAATTGCAAGTAAATATGTAGATGAATTTGTAACAGTAACAGATGACGAATGTGCAGCAGCTATTCTTAAGCTGTTAGAGCGTCAGAAGCTTGTTACCGAGGGTGCTGGTGCAAATGCCTTTGCAGCAGTTATGTTTAATAAAATTCCAGACCTACAGGGCAAAAGAGTTTGTTGCTTGCTTTCTGGTGGTAATATTGATGTTACAATTCTTTCAAGAGTTATCAACAGGGGCTTGCAGATGAGTGGCAGACTTGCAGAGCTTACAATAGAGCTTCTTGACAAGCCTGGTCAGCTTCAGGGTGTTTCAGAAATTATTTCAAGCCTTGGTGGTAATGTTGTTTCTGTAGCACACGACAGAGCAGACTTGAATTCTGATATTAATGCGTGCTATTTGCGTATAAGTATGGAAACAAGAAATCAAAACCACGTTGAAGAAATCAAAGCAGGGCTTATTAAAAACGGATATAAAATTGTATAATTATTTAGGTTGTAGCTAAAAGCTAAGAATAATTGTTTGTTTCTGTTTTCAGCTACTTCCTGATATAACGGAGGAAAATAAAATGTCAGAGAAAATTTACACAAAAAATGCACCAGACGCAATAGGACCATATTCACAGGCTGTTGTATGCAATGGTATGGTATTCACATCAGGACAAATCGCAATCAATCCAGCAACAGGTAATGTTGAGGCTGTAACAATCGAGGAGCAGACAGAGCAGGTTATGAAAAACCTTGGTGCTGTTCTTGAGGAAGCAGGCTCAAGCTATGACAAGGCTATAAAGACAACCTGTTTCTTAGCAGAAATGAGCGACTTTGCTTCATTTAACGAAATTTACGGCAAGTACTTTTCAAGCAAGCCAGCTCGTTCTTGTGTAGCAGTTAAGGAGCTACCAAAGGGTGTGCTTGTAGAGGTTGAGGTTATTGCCGAGGTTTAATATATAAGCTATAAAAGGATAAAAACCATTTACAGGGCTATATGCCTTGTAAATGGTTTTATTTTTTTTACTATTCTTTTCTATCTCTTATTAAATTTCTGCGTTGGTTCAGTAGCTTCCAGCCTGCTCTTATGGCTACATCTCTCATACCAAATAGCTTAAACGGAGCAAGTGGCATTGTGTATGGTACACCTAAAACTGACTTTCCACATATATTTACAACCACTACGCAAAACAACAGCACAACACCCCATATTCCGAAGAAGCCTCCTGCAAAAATAAAGAGAACCCTTAAAACGCACATTTGTGGGTAAAGTGTTGGTATTACATAGGAGGCTATGGCTGTTAGTGCAACAATCATAAGTGTAGGTGCTCCAATTAAGCCTGCACTTACAGCTGTATCTCCAATTACTAACGCACCCACTATGCTTACAGCGTGGCCAAGCGTTTTTGGTAAACGCAAGCCAGCCTCTCGCATAATTTCGTACATAAATAATACAAGCAGAATTTCTGTTACTAAACCAAACGGAGTACTACCGATAGAGGTAGCAACCTTGTTTAAAATCTGTTCGGGGAATAGCTCTGGGTTGAAGAGTGCAACAGCAGAGTACAAACCAGGGAGCAATGAAGCCACAAAAAAGCAGACATACTTAAGCCAGCGAATAAGGGTTGCGTAATATGGCTTGTATGAGTAATCTCCCATAGTCTGAAAGCTTTCTACAAACAGGTGTGGAATAATTAGAGCAGACGGTGTACCATCTATCAATATGGCTATTCTGCCCTCGTTTATTTTTCCACTTACAGTGTCAGGTCGCTCTGTTACACCTACACCACTGAATAACGAATAATCATTTTCGCCCTCTAAATAGCTCACTAAATATCCACTTGCAAGCACTGTGTCAAGGTCTATTTCGTTAAGCCTTTTTCTGAGCTTATCCAGAATTGAATCGCTTACAGCGTCGGTTAAATAGCACAGGCAAATATCGGTTTTGCTTACTCCACCTAATGTCATAGTTTCAAATTTCAGGCTGGGATTTTTAATTCGTCTTCTCACAAGCGTCATATTTATTCTTAATGGCTCAACTAAGCCCTCTCGGCTACCTCTCTCCGAAGCCTCGCTTTCTGGCTCTGAAACACTTCTGAAGCTAAAGCCCTGTGCACCAATAGATAACGCTGTACTACAACCGTCTATAAGTAGCACAGCAAAGCCAGACATTATAAACTGCATTATTTTTTCGTATTCCTCAACTCTTACAATTTCAGATGAGGCTAAAACAGAGCGTTCAATATACAAAAAGAGCTCCATTTTCTCAACAGGTGGATAGCTTTGAGTTAACAATGGATTAATAACAGTGAGCGAAAGCGTGTCTTTATTACACATACCCTCCATTGTTATCAAAGCACTTCTCACATTATTTACATTAAGATAACGCACAGTAAAATCAGCCGAGCTGTTAAATTTATTTTTTAAATACTCTATGTTTTTATCAAGGCTATTACCTATATGTGTGTAATGTGGTTTGCTGACTGGTGCTTTGTTAGTAGGGTAAAAATATCCCTTTAAATAATTGATAATATTCAAAAAATCATTCCTTTGTAAGCTGAATAGTATGCTTTTAGTTTTCCTGTTTTTAATTAAAAAATGTATATTTACACAGATATGGAACAAAATAGTTAAAGAATAGACGAGGTGGTAATTTTGACTATTTCTGTAATAAGAACGCTTATACTATATGTTGTAGTACTTGTTATGATAAGAGTAATGGGAAAAAGACAGATAAGCGAGCTTCAGACAAGTGAGCTGGTAGTAACACTGCTCATATCTAATATAGCTGTTATACCTATGCAGGATACCTCGTTGCCCTTGCTGAGTGGTGTTGTTCCTATTTTACTGTTGGTAGGGTGCGAGATTATATTAAGCTGGCTAATGCTGAAAAACAGTGCCTTCAGAGCACTTGTTTGTGGTAAGCCACAGATAATAATTTCTAATGGAACAGTTAACCAAAAAAAGATGAAGCTGTTGCGTATAAGCACAGAGGATCTTATGGAACAGCTAAGGCAAGCAGGGGTGTTTGCTTTAAGTGATGTAAAATATGCAATACTTGAAACAAACGGAAAGCTAAGTGTACTTAAAAAGCCTGAAAAAGAAAATGTTACAGCAGAGCAGATGAATATAAAAAGCTTTGAGGACGGATTTGAGGTGGTTATTATAAGTGACGGAGAAATTGCAGAGGGCTCAATGAGTGTATGTGGTGTTACAAAGGGCTGGATTAATAAAATGCTGAAGAAAAACGGAGTTACTATAAATGATGTTTTTATAATGACAGCCAACAGCGAACACAGCTATAGCATTATAAAAAAGGAAAGATAATATGAATAGAATGATAACAGCTATTTCAATATTTATTTTGCTTATTGCTTTGGCTATATCTGAAACTATATATGTTACAGGTACCTCAAAAAAGGTTTTAACAAAGCTAGATACAGCAATAGAGCACTATAATAAGGGTGAAATAAAAAGGGCAGAGGAGGATATAAAATCTGCTGATAGGCTATGGGAGAAAAACACTGAGCTTATGAATGCTTTCTTAATTCACGATAATACAGACGAGGTAGCAGAGCGTATTTCTATAGCTAGTGCTACGCTAAAATACCAAAGCGAGCGTTTTCCTATAGAATGTGCAGGTGCTATTGATTCGTTGAATGTTATTATTTATTCTATGATGCCTCAGATTGATAATATTCTTTAGGGAGTAAATTTCAAATTTGGGTTTGTTGGTGTGAGCTGTCGCTCACACCAGAGGAAAGACAGCTTAAAAGTTTTGATTAAACTTTTTCAAAAGTTTATGGGTCGAGGGCAAAGCCCTCGTGGGATTTTAAAGGGCGAAGCCCTTTAACTTCTCGTTAATTCCTAAAATGCCGTTGAAAACGGCATTTTAAAATGACGATTACTCGTTAAGGACTCCGTCTAATACAACCAATTTTGAAAAAATTGATTGTGTAAACCTGCAAGGACTCTGTCCTTGACCTGCCAGCCTTTAA
>JAXJTP010000087.1:0-45839 GCA_036309525.1 Acutalibacteraceae bacterium
AGTATGGTAAGGGTGTAGACACTTATCTTCCTTGGTCTGAGCAGATACCTGAATATTGTAAGTCAAGAACCCCTCAACAGAAGTAATCTTGTGAATTACTTTTGCTGAGGGGTTATGTGCGTGCTTGAATTGACGCTTACATAATTTGTAAACAATGTAATAATTATACAATTATCTATTGACCTGATGAGATATTTTTATTACAATTTAAAAAAGTGTTACATCTAATATCTAAAATATGATTCATTACTAGCATTAATTTAAATAAAGATTCGTATAATACTAAAAACGGAGAGGTGTAATAAATGAAAATTCAATTTATAGGTGCAACTCACGAGGTAACAGGAAGCTGTACTTTACTTGAAGTAAATGAGAAGATTTATCTGGTAGATTGTGGTATGGAGCAAGGAATAGATGTTTTTCAGAATATGCCACTGCCTGTTTCTGCAAATGCTATTGATGCTGTGTTTCTTACTCATGCACATATTGACCATTCAGGTATGTTGCCAAAGCTGTATAAGGATGGATTCAGAGGCTCTATATATGCTACTGATGTAACCTGTGATTTATGCAATATTATGCTTAGAGACTCAGCCTATATTCAGGAGTCAGAGGCAAAATGGCAATCTAAAAAGGAACAGCGAGCTGGTAGAGAGTGTGTAGAGCCAACATATAATATGAAAGACGCAATAGGAGCTATTTCTCGTTTTCGTAGATGTAATTATGGAGAGTTGGTTTCTGTAGGTGAGGGTGTGCAAATAAGATTTACAGATGTTGGTCACCTTTTAGGCTCAGCCTGCATTGAAATATGGCTTTCTGAGGGTGAAACAGAAAAGAAAATCGTATTTAGTGGAGACGTAGGAAATACAAATCAGCCTATTATTCGTGACCCACAGTTTGTTGAAGAAACTGATTATCTTGTTATTGAGTCCACATACGGAAACCGTTTGCATGGTGAAAACAAAGGTAATGTAGTAAATGAGCTTGCAGGCTATATTCAACAGGCATTGGACAGAGGAGGTAATGTTATAATTCCTTCGTTTGCAGTGGGTAGAACTCAAGAGCTTTTGTATGCAATTCGTGAAATTAAGCAAAAAGGCTTGGTAACAGGTCATGAGAATTTTCCTGTGTATGTGGATAGCCCTCTGGCTGCCGAATCAACAGCTATTTTTATGCAGTGTAATCCTTCTTACTTCGATGAAGAAACATCATCTTTATTAAAGCAAGGCATAAATCCAATTTGGTTTGATGATATATATATGACAATTACATCAGAAGAATCAAAGCAAATCAATTTTGATAATAAGAGCAAGGTTATTATTTCAGCAAGTGGAATGTGTGAAGCTGGAAGAATTCGTCATCATTTAAAGCATAACCTTTGGCAGAAGAATAATATTATTCTTTTCGTAGGCTATCAAGCAGAGGGCTCCTTAGGCAGAAAGCTATTAGAAGGAGCTGAAACAGTAAAGCTTTTTGGTGAAGAAATTGCTGTAGATGCACAGATTTGTTCGCTACATGGTACAAGTGGCCATGCAGATCGTGATGGACTGATTAACTGGATTTCTGCTTTTAAAGAAAAGCCAGAATTGATATTTGTAAATCACGGAGATGAAAATGCCTGTGAGGATTTCAAAAAGCTATTAATTGAAAAAGGCTATAGGGCAGAGGCTCCATACAGTGGAACAGAGTATGATCTTTCTACAGGAAAAATGACTATTTATACCGAAGGAATATTAATCGATCGAGTACAGCTATTTAAGGGGCATAAACGAGCTACTATGCTTTATAGCGACCTTGTATCAGAAGCAGAAAAGCTACTTATGTTAGTTAAGGGTCGTAGAGGTAGAGCGAATAAAGATAATGCAAAGCTTACTTCACAAATCCGAGAGATTATAGAAAAATGGAAAGATTAAATTTTAATTTTAGGAGAATAAAAATATGAGAATATGCGTATATGGTGCAGCGTCACCAACTATTGATGATATATACAAAGAAAAGGTAGAGTACTTAGGTAAGGCAATGGCACAGCGTGGTCATTCGCTTGTATTTGGTGGAGGTGGTAAGGGCTTGATGGGAGCCGTTGCTGATGGTGTTCATTCTGCTGGAGGTAATATTATAGGTGTAATTCCACAGTTCTTTTTAGATGAAAAGATTGAAGCTTTATGTGAGTTTTGTGACGAAATGATACTTACTGAAACCATGCGTGAACGTAAGCAGATTATGGAGGATAATGCAGAGGCGTTTATTATTGCACCAGGTGGCATTGGAACCTATGAGGAGTTTTTTGAAATACTGACATTAAAGCAGCTGTGTCGCCACAATAAACCTATTGTTATGTACAATATTGAAGGCTATTACAATGAAATTGATATAGCAATGAAAGAGGCAATAAGAAAGAATTTTATAAAGGATAATTGCATTGAGCTTTATGATATTACTGACGACCTGGATAAATTATTTGAATATATTGAAAATCCTCAACAGAAAATAAGAACTGTTAAAGAGCTTAAAAATGGCTGATATATAAACCAATACCTTGTGTTGCTGGTATATGATTACATATTCCAAAGATACAGGGTAATGCACTCAAGTTATTGAACCACCATGTACCAAATGTTATGTATGGTGATATAAGAGGTTGGCTACTTAACTAATGTGTAGCCTCCTGCTCGATTTCATAAAAAATCAAAACCACCTGTTAACGGGTGGTTTTGATTTTTTATTATAGCTCCTTATTATATAGCCCATTTATATAGAGCCAAAAATCAACAGTAAGCAGGATAAGAATTTTACAAGGGTATTATTAGGTTTTATGAATGTATAAATAATGAATATTACTTGATTATATGCAGATTTATGGTATAATTAAGAGTAATAATTATGCACCTTAACATTATAAATAAAAAAGGGATGATAACAATGAAGTCAAAACTATCTCGTAGACAAGCCAGAGAACAGGCATTTTTGCTTGCTTTTGAAAGAAATTTTAAGATCGAAACTGTACAGGAGCTTATAGAAATTGCTGTTGAAAGCAGAGATTTTGAGGTAGACGATTTTGTAATCGAGCTACTAGAAACTATCGAAGCGAACGAAGAAGCAATAAATGCAATGATAGCAGAAAATTCTAACGGCAGACAGCTACGCAGAATTTCAAAGGTAGCCTTAAGCGTTCTTCAGCTTGCAATCAGTGAGCTTAAATTTACAGATATTTCAAAAACAAATGCAGAAAATCCAGTAAGTGTTATTATAAACGAAGCAATTCTATTAGCTAAAAAATATTCTTCTCCAGAAGAAGCCTCATTTATCAATGGTGTTTTAGGCTCAATTGTTCGCCAAAGTAATGAAAATGAGTAATTCATATTTAGCAATAGACACAAGCAATTATACTACATCTACTGCACTATATAAAAATGGTGAAATTTTACAGGCTAAAAAGCTTTTACCTGTAAAAAAGGGTGAGCTAGGCTTAAGACAGAGTGATGCTGTATTTCACCATACAGCACAGCTACCACAGATGATAGAACAGCTTTCAGCTATGGCTGAGCTGAATTTAATAACTGCAATAGGGGCTTCGTTTACACCAAGACCAGTACAGGGCTCTTATATGCCTTGCTTTACAGTGGGCAGTGGCTTTGCCAGAGCATTAAGTGCTGTTATGAATGTACCTCTTTATGCATTCTCTCACCAGCAGGGGCATATAGCTGCTGCAATTTACTCATCAAAGCAGTTTAATTTATTTAACGAAAAGCACCTAGCATTTCATATCTCAGGTGGCACTACCGAGGCACTTATTGTTACACCCGATAACGAAAATATACTAAGTGCAACGCTTGTGGGTAAAACGCTGGATCTTAATGCAGGTCAGCTTGTAGACCGTGTAGGGGTAATGCTTGAATTACCTTTTCCATGTGGAAAACATATCGAACAGCTTGCACTTAATTTTTTGGGTAAAATAAAAACAAAGCCTACTATAAAGGGGTGCGACTGCTGTTTGTCGGGCGTACAGAATATATGTGAAAAAATGTATAAAAATGAAGTACCTAAGGAAGAAATATCTGCGTATGTACTTAAGTATATTGAGGATACTTTATATAAAATGACTATTAACATTTTTGAGGAATACGGTAAGATGCCTGTGTTGTTTTCGGGTGGGGTAATGTCTAATAGTATTATAAGAAACAATCTCACCGAAAAGCTAGGTGCTTATTTTGCTCAGCCAGAATTTTCTACTGATAATGCCGCAGGTATAGCCGTGCTTACAGCTATAAGAAACAAGGAAGCTTTAATATGAGAAAAAACTCAATACTAACTGTATCACAGTTGAATTTTTATACAAAATCTTTGCTGGACGGTGACCCTGTAACATCACAGGTAATTGTACAGGGCGAAATATCAAACCTTAACACACATTACCGTTCAGGGCATATATACCTTTCCTTAAAGGATGAAAAATCAGTAATAAGTGCTGTAATGTTTTCGGGTAATGCCTCAAGGCTTAAATTTAAGCTTGAGGATGGTATGAGTGTTATTGCAATGGGTAGGGTATCTCTTTACGAGGCAACAGGACAATATCAGCTTTATATCAATCAGCTACAGCCAGACGGTATAGGTGATTTAACACTTGCGTTTAATCAGCTTAAAGCAAAGCTCGATAAAATGGGATTATTTAATGAGGAGTTCAAAAAGAAGCTACCTGAATATCCCGAAACAATAGGTGTTATAACATCAGATACAGGAGCAGTACGCCGAGATATAGAAACAGTTTTAGCCAGAAGATACCCTCTTGCAACAATGCTTCTATATCCAGCCTCAGTACAGGGTGATTCTGCTGTACCTGAGCTTATAAAGGGTATAAAATATTTTAACAAAAATAAGGTTGATGTAATTATAATTGGCAGAGGTGGTGGCTCTATGGAGGACCTATGGTGCTTCAATAGTGAACAGCTTGCCTATGAAATTTTTAAATCACAGGTTCCGATTATTTCGGCTGTTGGCCACGCAACAGATGTTACTATCTGTGATTTTGTAGCAGATAAATCAGCACCAACACCATCAGCAGCAGCAGAGCTGGCTGTGCCCGATTCTGCAAAGTTGCTTTACGATATTATTTCATACCAAAACAGAATTAACACCTCTATTCAATATAAAATAACAGCAGAGCAACAAAGAATAGACAATTTATCTGATAAGCTCAGTGCAATGTCAGAGAGCTATCAGATTTCAAGAATAAAAGCATATTTAGATAGTATTACATTAAGACTAAACAACAGCATTGCAAATATTATTAATAGTAAAAATGAAGCATTAAAGCAAAATACTGCAAAGCTTAATGTGCTAAGTCCTCTTAATATTCTTTCAAGGGGGTATAGTCTTGTGTATAAAGAGGATACCTTAATCGACTCTGTAAACGATATAAATATAAATGATAAAATAAAGGTACAGCTTAGTAACGGTTTGCTTGAGTGTACTGTTGACAATAAAGGATTTGATAAAAATGCCAAGAAAAAAGAAAACCTATGAAGAGGCTCTTTCAAGGCTTGAAGAAATAGTTGCACTTCTTGAAAAGGGTAATATGCCACTTGAAGAGTCGTTAAAGCTTTTTGAAGAGGGAACAGGTCTATCTTCATTCTGCTATACTACATTAAATAATGCACAGCAAAGAGTTATAGAGCTTACTAAAGAGGATATTTCGGAGGAAGAATAAAATGGATTTTAACGCTATAATAGAAAAGGCACTGATTGATTATCTACCAGAAAAGGACTGCCTTGAAAAAAATCTTATACTTTCAATGGAGTATAGCTTAAAAGCAGGTGGTAAGCGTATACGTCCAAGATTAGTGCTTGAGTTTTGCAGTCTTTGTGGTGGCGATATAAACGACGCACTTCCTCTTGCCTGTGCCTTAGAGATGATACACACATATTCACTGATACACGATGACCTACCTTGTATGGATAATGACGATTATCGCAGAGGTAAACCATCTAACCATAAGGTATATGGAGAAGATATAGCATTGCTTGCAGGTGACGCTATGCAGTCACTGGCATTTGAAACTGCAACCTCACATATTACACCAGAAAACGCTTTCAGAGTAGCCAAGGCTGTAAATAATCTTGCTACCTACTGTGGTGCTACTGGTATGGTTGGTGGACAGGTAATTGATATTGAAAATGAGGGTAAATCCTCACAAATTGAAATACTAAAAGAGATGGATAGAAAAAAGACAGGTGCAATTATAAAAAGTGCCTGCGAAATGGGCTGTATACTGGCTGGAGCATCTCAGGCTGAAATTGAAAAGGCACAGCAGTTTGGCGAAAGCATAGGTCTAGCATTCCAGATTCAGGACGATATACTTGATGTTACAGCTGATCAGGAAAAGCTTGGTAAGCCAGTAGGCAGTGATAAAGAAAACGAGAAATCTACCTATGTTTCGCTTTTAGGACTAGATAAATGCAGAGAGCTTGTAGACGAGTTTACAAATAAGGCTATTGAAAGCCTTGAATTTTTCAGTGGTGATTCCACACAGCTTAAGGCGTTGGCTTTATCACTGGCTAAAAGAGATCACTAATTTTACGATTAAAAGGGGTATTCACATATGAAAAAGCCGTATTTAGAACATATAAATAGCCCTGCTGATATTGCGAACTTAACAGATGAACAATTAACCGAGCTATGCAGTGAGATCAGAGAAAAGCTTATAACTGTTGTTTCTAAAAACGGTGGTCATCTTGCACCAAATTTAGGAACAGTTGAGCTTACTGTTGCTCTTGAAAAGGTTTTTAACAGCAAAAACGACTCAATAGTGTGGGATGTAGGCCATCAGTCCTATACACACAAGCTTCTAACAGGTAGAGCCGACAGATTTCATACAATAAGAACAGAAAACGGACTTTCTGGCTTCCCAAAAAGAGACGAAAGCCCTTACGATGCCTTTAACGCTGGTCACAGCAGTACATCAATCTCTGCTGCCTACGGAATAGCAAGAGCAAAAAGTATTTTAGGCTTAGAGGGCTCAACAATAGCTGTAATCGGTGATGGTGCTCTTACAGGTGGTATGGCTTACGAGGGTCTTAACAATGCAGGAAGGTTTAAAAAAAATTTTATTGTTGTGCTTAACGACAATAAAATGTCTATTTCAAAAAATGTAGGCTCAATGGCAAATTATCTGAGAAGCTTTCGTGTTAATAAAGGCTATATCAGAACAAAAACAAGAATAGAGCATACTCTTTCAAGAATTCCTGTGCTTGGTACTGGCACAACAAGAGTTATCAGAAAAATCAAAAGCAAAATTCGCTTTTCACTTATGCAAACTACACTTTTCGAGGATATGGGCTTTAGCTATTACGGCCCTGTAGATGGTCACAATATCAAAAGCCTTACCAGTGTTTTTGAAAGTGTAAAATATATAAAGGGACCTGTTTTAGTTCATGTTATAACTAAAAAGGGTAAAGGCTATGCAATGGCTGAGGATAAGCCAAATGTATACCACGGTATATCGGCATTCGATATAGAAACAGGAGAACCAACGTCTGGCAAAATTGATTATTCCTATGTTTTTGGAAATAAGCTTGTAGAAATGGCAAAGGAAAATAAAAAAATATGTGCTATAACTGCTGCTATGGAGTCAGGCACTGGTCTGTCAAGATTTGCTACAGAGTATAAAAGCAGATTTTTCGATACAGGCATAGCAGAGGAGCACGCTGTAACCTTTGCAGGTGGTTTAGCTACACAGGGAATACTGCCATTTTTTGCTGTTTATTCCACCTTCCTGCAAAGAGGTATCGACCAGATTATACACGATATAGCAATGCAGAGGCTTCATATGGTTTTTGCAGTAGATAGGGCAGGCTTAGTAGGAGAAGATGGAGAAACTCATCAGGGTGTATTTGATGTTGCACTCTTAAATCCTATACCAAATCTGGTTATATATAGCCCTACCTATTTTAACGAGCTTGAATCAGCTATGGAGGCTTCTGCAAACGACAACAGCTGTCCTGTTGTTATACGCTATCCAAGAGGCACAGAGCCTTATAGACCAGATTGTTTTGAAGCTACTAAAAATGATTATTCATTTTATGGCGATACAAATTCAGATATTTTACTTGTTACATATGGTAAAATATTCGGTAATGCTTGTAGAGCTTATGAATTATTAAAAGAAATTGGAATTAATACTTCAATATTAAAGCTGAACAAAATTAAACCTATACCAGAAAAATCAGTTAAAGAGTCTGTTAAATATAAAAAAATATTCTTCTTTGAAGAGGGTATGGCTACTGGTGGTATAGGAGAGCATTTTTATAATAAGCTTTCAGATTGTGGCTTTAACGGTAGCTTTAAGCTTACAGCAATTGACGATATATACGTTAAGCACGCAAAGGTAGACTCATTGCTACAAAAGCTCAGTCTTGACCCACAGGGTATGGCTGATACTGTATTATCTTATAAGAGGTGAAATTGATTTGGCTGAAAAGATAGAGAAAAAAAGACTTGATATTCTTGTGCACGAGCTTGGATATGTACAAAGCAGAGAAAAGGCAAAGGCTGTAATTATGGCTGGTCTTGTTTATGTAGATAACCAAAAAGCAGACAAGCCAGGTGTAGCATATCCTGTTAATGCAAAGCTAGAGGTAAGAGGTGCTACTCAAAAATATGTAAGCCGTGGTGGATTTAAGCTGGAAAAAGCAATGAATTCATTCCCTATAGATTTAAACGGAAAAATTACAATGGATATAGGTGCCTCAACAGGTGGTTTTACCGATTGTATGCTACAAAACGGAGCAAAAAAGGTTTACTCTGTTGATGTAGGCTACGGTCAGCTTGATTGGAAGCTACGCAACGACGAAAGAGTAGTGAACCTTGAACGCACAAATGTAAGATATATAACAGAGGAACAGGTACCCGATAAAATAGAATTTTTTTCAGTAGATGTTTCTTTTATATCACTAAAGCTCGTTTTGCCTCCAGCAAGAAATCTTATGGCAGATAATGCAACAGCTGTATGCCTTATTAAGCCACAATTTGAGGCAGGTAAAGAAAACGTAGGTAAAAAGGGTGTTGTACGTGACCCTAAGGTGCACCAGAATGTAGTAGAGTCTATTGTTGACTTCTGCATAAATAATGGCTTTGATGTAATGGGTCTTGATTATTCACCTATTAAAGGCCCAGAGGGAAATATAGAATACTTAATTTATATAAAGAAATCTGATAATCCTGTGCTAAGTTTGAATGTTACACCACAGGAATTAGTAGAAAATTCACACCTAGTCTTAGATAAAAAGGACTGATAAAAATGATAGTGGCAGTAATAACAAATACTTCAAAGCAAAAGGCAGTTTCATTCCTGCCAAAGGTAGTTGATAAGCTATTAAGTTTGAATATTACACCAGCAATGACCGAAAGTGTAAAGGAAAAATATTATAGCTCTGAAAGTGTTACATATTACAGTACCTATGATGAGCTTGCCCAAAACTGCGATGTTATAATAACAATAGGTGGAGATGGCACAATTATTCATATGGCACGCTATGCAGCCGAATATAATAAGCCATTGCTTGGTATTAACTTTGGCAGAGTAGGCTTTGTTGCTACAATGGAGCCAGATGAGCTTGATAAGCTTTCTCATTTGCTTACAGGTGATTATTTTTGTGAAAACAGAATGCTACTTAAAGTAACCGTAGAGAATGGTAATACAAAAAATGAGCTGTATGCTATAAATGACGCTGTAATTGCAAGAGGCTCTCTTTCTCGTATGATGGATTTATCTGTATCTGTAAATGATAAAAAAACCTGTGATTATAGAGCAGACGGACTTATATTTTCAACTCCAACAGGCTCTACAGCCTATTCCTTGTCAGCTGGTGGCCCTGTAATATGTCCTGACATTGAGTGTATATTGCTTACACCAATATGCCCTCATAGCTTGTTTTCACGCTCTGTAATTTTCAGAAGCAGTGACAGGCTAACTGTAAATACAGCAACAGGCAATAACCCAGCGTCAGAGGCTTATCTAACCGTTGACGGTCAGCATTTCTTGCCACTTGACGATAACACAAGTGTAACAATAGAAAAATACGAAAAATCCTTTACTTTAATTTCTATGGATGAAAAGAATTTTTATACTGTATTAAACAATAAGCTTAACGAAAGAGGCGTTTAATCAGTTTTTTATACTAGGTTGTATCTGAAAAATAAAAACAGCTGTCTGTTTCTGCTTTCAGATACTCCTTAATTTAGTTATTGGTATAATTTGAGTTTGTCTGATTAATATTTTTAAATTATCTGAAAACCTCAAACAATATAGGGTAGGGGTTTACTCCTGCCTGAATCAAGAGCTTTGTAAAACGGCAGGAGTAACTCCCTGCCCTACAATTTTCTATTTGAGTTTGTGCATAACTAATCAACAATCCCGATAGCTAAATTTATAATTAGTATTATACTTTGATATGATAGTGTACAGGAGCGATACTATGAAATCTAAAAGACACGCAACATTGCTGGAAATAATACAGGAGCACGATATTGAAACACAGGAGGAGCTTTTAGAAAAGCTACGAGAAAAGAATTTCAATGTAACTCAGGCAACAATTTCCAGAGATATAAAGGAGCTAAGGCTTGTAAAAACCCCTGTAGGTAACGGAAAATACAAGTACGCTACAGGTAATAAATCAGGCACAGACACACTTTCAAACTTTAATGCACTGTTTAAAACAGCTGTAATAAGCGTTGATTTTGCTCAGAATATGATAGTGCTAAAAACCACCAGTGGAATGGCACAGGGTGTATGTGCAGCTATTGATTCAATAGAGTGGGAAGGTGTGCTTGGCACAATAGCAGGTGACGATACTATTTTTATAGTAACCTCAACAGGAAGTAAAGCAGCATCGCTTACATCTGAATTAAAGAAAAATATGTAAAGGGTGAGTTTTATGCTTAATTCATTATACATAGAGAATATTGCAGTAATTGAAAAAACAACCATTGATTTTCAAAATGGCTTTAATGTACTTACCGGCGAAACAGGAGCTGGTAAGTCTATTATTATAGGCTCAATTAATGCACTTTTAGGTGGCAGAATTTCAAAGGATATGATACGCTCAGGTGCAGATACAGCCTTTGTAAGTGGTAGCTTTACAGTAACTAATAAAGAGGTTCACAATCTGCTTGAGCAATACGGATATGAGTGCGAAGATGACAACGAGCTTATTCTACAGCGTAAGCTTACAAGCTCAGGTAAAAGTAGCTGTAGAATTAATGGCAGACCAGCAACGCTGTCAATTCTTAAAGAAATAACTGCACATCTTGTAAATATTCACGGTCAGCACGAAAGCTACAATCTTATGTCACCCGAAAAGCATATTTCATATATTGACAGTATAGGCGATTTAGATAGTCTTAAAAAGGAGTACCGAGAAAACCTTGTTATATTACGAGAGTGCAAGAAAAAGCTGACAGAGGCACAGTCTGACGATTCACAAAGAGAGCGTCAGATTGATTTGCTAAAATATCAGATAAGCGAAATAGAAGAGGTAAACCCGAAAGAGGGCGAATATGAACAGCTTACAGAGGAACGTAATAAGGCTGTTAATGCACAGGAGATAATAAGCAATCTGTCATCTGCCGAAATGCTACTTTCAGGTGCAGATGAGCACATGGGCTGTCTGTTGGCATTACAGGATTGTGCAGAACAGCTTAATAAAATATCAGACTATCTTCCACAGGCAGAAAAGCTTTCAGAAAGAATTACTACTGCTTTTTACGAGCTACAGGATTGCTCAGCAGAAATATCACAGCTTACCGACAGTGTAGACGCAGACCCTTACCGTCTTGCAGAAATAGAAGAAAGACTAGATTCACTTTACAGACTTTCTAAAAAATATGGAAGCACAACAGAGGAAATTCTTGATTTTTGTAGTAACGCAAAAAAAGAGCTTTCTACTCTTGAGGATTATGAATTCAATATGGAAAAGCTACAGGAGCAGTACGACAAATATTTTCAAATTACTAAAAAGCTTGCTCTTAAGCTTTCTGAACGCAGACGAGAGATTTCGCAGGAATTTATGGCTAAGGTAAAGGACGAAATGACATACCTTGATATGCCTAATGTAAATCTCAAGGTTAATATTGAGCGTTGCCCATTAAACGAAAACGGCTGTGATAAGCTTGAATTTTTAATATCAGCAAACCCAGGAGAAGAGCCAAAGCCTGTTTCTAAAATAGCGTCAGGTGGTGAGCTTTCCAGAATGATGTTAGCAATTACAAATGTTATAGCCTCGAATAATATTGTAGAAACTATGATTTTTGACGAGGTAGACACAGGAATAAGTGGCAGTGCTTCGCAAAAGGTAGGCTATAAGCTAAAGGCTTTGTCAGATACAAGACAGGTTATCTGTATTACACATCAGGCACAGATTGCAGCATTAGCCGACACACATTTCTTAATCAAAAAAACAGTAGAGTCCAACAGAACATATACACAGGTTTCTCAGCTTGACTTTGAACAACGCAAGCATGAGGTAGCAAGAATAATAGGTGGTGTATCTATTACAGACCTCACCCTAAAGCACGCTGAAGAAATGCTACTAAACAGATAATTAAAATAAGTAGGTTTTAAATATGAAATATTGGAATCCGGAACAAATTAATAAAGAACAGGTAAAAGAAATTATGACGGAATTTTCTGTTCCGTCTGTTGTTGCTATGCTTTTAAGTATAAGAGGAATTAATACCTATGATGAAATAAATCGTTTTTTATACGAGGAAGACGAGCTTGATGATCCGTTTTTATTAATTGATATGGATAAAGCAACAGAAAGAATTTTTGAAGCCTTAAATAATAATGAACGCATTTGCATATACGGTGATTATGACGCAGACGGTGTAACCTCTACAGCTTTGCTTTATGATTATCTTAGCTCGTTAAATGCCGATGTAACATATTATATACCATCAAGAGAAGCAGAGGGCTACGGTATGAACAACAGTGCAGTTGATAAAATTGCACAGGCAGGCACTAAGCTTATAATAACAGTAGATAATGGAATTTCAGCAGTAGAGCAGATTGCATATGCAAATTCACTAGGAATAGATACAGTCGTAACAGACCACCACACACCACCCTCTGAATTACCAGATGCAGTTGCAATAGTAAACCCACACAGAGAGGACTGTCCGTCTGAATTTAAATTTCTTTCGGGTGTAGGTGTTGCCTTTAAGCTGATTATGGCACTAGAGGACGAAAATCTTGACATAACAGCCCTATTAAAAAGATATTCTGCAATAGCTTCACTAGGTACTATCGGAGATATTGTTTCTCTTACAGGCGAAAACAGAATATTAGTAAAAAATGGTATAAAAAACATAAAAAATCTAAGCAACACAGGCATAACAGCTTTGCTTGATAGTGCAGGAATAAAGGGTAATAGCAAGCTTTCGGCAGGCAAAATCTCATTTACAGTTGTACCAAGAATTAACGCCTGTGGCAGATTAGCCTTGTCAGAAAAGTCTGTTGAGCTTTTAATTACAGACAATAAAAATACAGCTCTTGAGATAGCTAACGAGCTATCAGAGGATAATAAAAATCGTCAGAATATAGAAAAAGAAATTCTGGAAGAGGTACTCACCCTTATTGATAACAACCCAGATTACAGGTACAAACGAGTAATGGTAGTAAGTGGAGAGGGGTGGCATCAGGGTGTAATAGGTATAGTTGCCTCACGTGTAAAGGAAATATATGGTAAGCCAGTAATAATAATAACTAAAGACGGAGAAAACGCAAAGGGAAGTGGCAGAAGCGTAGAGGGCTTTTCTCTTATTGACGCAATAACCTCCTGTAAGGATATATTGCCACATTTTGGTGGTCATCCTATGGCAGTAGGCTTAAGCATAGCCTCATCAGACATAGAGGAGCTTACTATAAGATTAAATCAATTTGCTATACAGCAGGGGCAAATGCCATTGCCAACACTAAAAATTGATTGCAAGCTGAATCCTAAATTCCTTACTGTTGATTTAGCAAAGCAAATAGCTATGCTAGAGCCATTTGGTGCAGGTAATCCTACACCTATTATCGGCTTATATAATATGCAGTTAAAGGCTGTAACAGCAGTAGGTGGTGGAAATCATCTAAGGCTTACCCTACAGCGTGACGAATATATAATAAATGCAATGCTGTTCTTTACAACACCAGAGCAATTCCCTTATGTTATAGATGAAATATTAGATTTAGCTGTAACAGTAGATATAAATGAGTATAACAACAGAGAATCACTAAGTATTATTGTAAAGGATATTAAAAGCAATAACGCCAATACTGAGACTATGCTAAGACATAAAGAGCTGTTTGAAAGATTTATGTCTTTAGAGCGATTAACCAGTGAAGAGGCAGAGCTACTGCTACCAAACAGAGATGATTTTGTAGCTGTCTTTAAATTTCTACGCAGTGTACAGCAATGGAATCATCCAGATTATATTATTTGTACAAGACTTAACAACGAGCGTATAAATTACGGCAGACTTCAGGTAATACTTACTGCAATGCACCAGCTTTCTTTAATAGATTATCAGCAAAGCAGAGGCAATACCAAAATTTCTATACTGCCAGCAAAAGGAAAAGCAGATTTAAACAGTGCAAATATTATGAAGCTGTTGCAAAACTACATAAATTGATTTATTATAATATGTAAACATTGTAAAATGATGGTAAGAAATGAAAATGAATGAAAATACTGGTGAGGGGGAATAAAAATGTCAGAAACAATGGTTCATTATCAGGATTTTGATGAACTTATAAGAATGATTTCAGAAAGCGACAAGGAATACAATTTAGATTTAATTCACAAGGCTTATCAGCTGGCTAGTGAAGCACATGGCGACCAACGCAGAGTTTCAGGTGTTCCTTATATTTTACATCCAACCTCTGTTGCTTGCATTCTTGTAGAGCTCGGTATGGATACCGAGTCGGTAGTTGCGGCATTACTTCACGATGTAGTAGAGGATACCGAGGTAACTATTGAAGAAATTACAAAGGATTACGGTAAAGAAATTGCACTTCTTATAGATGGTGTAACAAAGCTGAAAAAAATCCCTTATACTAACAGAGAGATAAGACAGGCTGAAAACGTAAGAAAAATGTTTATGGCTATGTCAGATGATATTCGTGTAATAATCATTAAGCTTGCAGACCGTTTGCACAATATGCGTACAATAGGCTGTATGCGAGAGCAAAAAAGACGTGATATTGCACTCGAAACTATGGAGGTTTTTGCTCCTATAGCACATCGTTTAGGTATCAGAGCAGTAAAGGAAGAAATGGAAGATCTATCACTCAGATACCTTGATCCTATAGGCTATAAAGAAATCGAAGAACAGCTTGCTTTTACCGAGCCAGGCAGAAGAAGATTTATAGACCACTTAAAAGAAAGTATAACTAAAAAAGCAAATATTTTAGTAGATGATATATATATCGAAGGCAGAGTAAAAAGCATAAATGGAATATATAAGAAAACCATTATGAAGGGCAAAAACCTAGAGCAGATATACGATATTTTTGCAGTAAGAGTAATTGTAAATTCTGTTATAGATTGCTACAACATTCTAGGTGTTGTACACGATGTTTACACACCTTTGCCACACAGATTCAAGGATTATATTTCTACACCAAAGCCAAATATGTACCAATCACTGCATACTACGGTTATCGGTAAAGAGGGTGTGCCATTTGAGGTTCAGATAAGAACATGGGAAATGCACCACACAGCAGAATACGGTATTGCTGCACACTGGAAATATAAGCTTGGTCTTAAGGGTGGCGAAAAAGGAGATATGACCGAAAAAATCAGCTGGATAAGACAAATACTGGAAAACCAGTCTGACGACGCTACAGATATATTAAGAAACATAAAAACAGACCTTGCCCCAGAGGAGGTTTTAGTTTTTACTCCAAAGGGAGATATTCTGAACCTGCCATCAGGTGCTACAGTAATAGATGTTGCATATGCTATTCATTCAGCAGTAGGTAACAGAATGATTGGTGCAAAGGTAGATGGTAAAATAACACCTATCGACTATGTTATCCAAACAGGTGAAATTATAGAAATTCTTACCTCAAAAGAAACAGCAGGTCCAAAAAGAGATTGGCTTACTAAGGTAAAAACAAGTGAAGCAAGAATAAAAATCAAAGGCTGGTTCAAGAAGGAATGTCGAGAAGAAAATATCGAACGAGGCAAGGCTGAAATTGAAAAGGTATTCAAACGCAATGGAATGATACTTTCAGAACAGGAAAGAGGCGAATTTTTCCTTGAAATTCTAAAAAAGCAGTTTACAAGCCTTGATGATTTTTATGCTTCAATAGGCTATGGTGGTATTTTAGTATGGAAGCTAGAGCCTAGAATGAAGGAGCTTTATAATAAAAGCTATAAGGAGCCAGATAAGGTTGAGGAGGCACCAGTAGTAGAAACAAAGCCTGCCAAGGTTCGCTCCAGTAATGGTGTTGTTATCGAGGGTGTAGACGATATGCTTGTAAACCTTGCAAGGTGCTGTAACCCACTGCGTGGAGATTCAATCATCGGCTATATTACAAGAGGAAATGGTGTTTCTGTACATAAATGCAACTGTAAGAATGTTCCAGATGATATACCAAATTCAGAAAATGCTGCAAGATGGGTAAAGGCAAGATGGGACGATAATACCAATGCAAACGAATCGTTCCAGACAACAATCGAAATTACAGCTATCAATCGCACAGGTATGCTTGCAGATATAACCATTGCTTTAACCTCGTTACACATATTTATTCATTCGCTTAATACCAACGAGAGTAAAGACGGTGTTGCAAAAATGTATTTTACAATCACTGTAACAAGTATGGAGCATGTGAGAACCATTATTTCAAGAATATTATCTATTGATGGTGTAAAATCAGCTTCAAGAGTATAAGAGGTGTCTGATGAAGTCAGTAATACAAAGAGTATCCTATGCCAAGGTAACGGTAGATGGAGAAATAAAAGGAAAAATCAATGAAGGCTTGCTTATTTTAGTAGGTGTTGAACCTGATGACGATAATAACGAAGCCGATTTGCTTGCAAATAAAATTGCAAATTTAAGAATTTTCTGCGACGAAAACGATAAGATGAATTTATCATTGCTGGATATAAACGGAGAAGCCCTTGTAATATCTAACTTTACATTATGTGGTGACTGCAAAAAGGGCAGACGCCCATTCTTTGGTGACGCAGCACACCCAAGCATAGCTGAGCCAATGTATGAGTATTTCTGTCAAACTCTTAGCCAATGTGGTGTAAGGCTAGTAGAAAAGGGTGTATTCGGTGCCGATATGAAGGTAGAATTACTTAATGACGGTCCGGTAACAATAACAATAAATTCAAGGGAGTTGCCTCATAAATGATAAAAGTAAAAGCTCTTATGCTAGGTCAATTACAGGTGAATTGCTATTTTATTGAGGATATTGCAACAGGTGATATTGCAGTTGTAGACCCAGGCGACAGCTCACCAGCATTTAAAAGATTGATTACAGAAAATTCAGATAAAACCAAATACATTCTGCTTACACACGGTCACTTTGACCATATCGGCTACGCAAAGGAGCTAAGGGAGCTTACAAATGCCAAGGTTGTTATCAGTAAGCTAGATGAGCCTTTCTTGGCTGATGGTAATCTTAATTTGTCACTGCCATTTTTCGGTAGGTCTGTGCCAGCAGTAACAGCAGATATTACACTGGAGGACAACGATGAATTAATGCTTGGAGAAACAAATATAAAGTATATTTCTACACCAGGACACACACAGGGCAGTGGTTGCTATATTATAGATGACTCTATTTTTACAGGCGATACCCTTATGAAGCTGTCAATGGGTAGAACAGACTTTCCTACAAGCAGTAATGCCGATATGTCAGACTCACTTAAAAGGCTATATAATCTAAAAGAAAATTATAAGGTGTATTCAGGGCATGGAGATAACTCCACACTTGACTACGAAAAGAAATATAACCCATACTTAAAATCAATTAAGTAATATCAGGTGTAAAATGAAGATATATATTATTAATCACAATTTCCATTACGAAATTGAAAATCTTACAAGAGTATTTTTCCCTAACGAAAAGCTAGAGCTTATAAAGGCTGATTCTGTTGATGGATTTGAATACCCTTGCATAATAACCCGTATAGATGATGACGAAAAAGGTAAAACTGTTTTTGTTGAAATAAATCTGGATAATAAAAAAGAAAGCTGTTCAGCTCTTGTAAAGCCTGAAAATTCTACAGAAGATTATACAGCAGAGCAAGAGCGAGAAATGGCGATTTGTCTGTATAAGCTACTTACAGCCTACACAGGAATGACACCACCATGGGGTATTCTTACAGGAGTAAGACCAATTAAGCTTTTCAGAAGACTTACTGACCAATACGGATTAGAATACACAAAGAATTATTTTAAAAGCTCTCTTTTGGTAACAGATGAAAAAATATCACTTGCAGAGGAAACCGAAAAAAACGAACAGGCTATTTTATCACTGTCAACCAATAATTCATACAGCCTTTATGTATCTATTCCGTTTTGCCCTTCAAGATGTAGCTACTGCTCATTTGTATCACAGTCGGTTGAAAAGGCAAAAAAGCTAATTGAGCCATATGTTGAGCTACTTTGCAAGGAGCTTGAGCACACTGCAAAAATAGCTGATGATTTAAAACTAAAGCTAGAAACAGTATATATAGGTGGAGGTACACCAACTACATTAAATGCACAACAGCTTGAAAGGCTGATTTCTGTAATTAATCAGTATTTCCCAATGGAACAGTGCAAGGAGTTTACAGTAGAGGCAGGCAGACCCGACACCGTTACAGAGGATAAGCTAAGGGCACTTATTAATGGTGGAGTAAACAGAATAAGCATAAACCCACAGACAATGAATGATGATATTCTTGTTGAGATAGGAAGAAAGCACACTGCACAGCAAACAATAGATGCCTTTAATATGGCTAGAAAAATCGGCTTTAAGCATATAAATATGGACTTGATTGTAGGCTTGCCAAATGAAAATTTCGAAAGCTTTAAAAATACATTAGAAATTATTACAGACCTTAACCCAGAAAGTATTACTGTTCATACTCTATCTATGAAGCGTTCAGCATATCTTACTGCACAGGGAATGCAACTGCTAAAGCACGATGCCCAGCAGGCTAGTAAAATGCACACATATTGCAGACAGCTACTTGCAGATAAAGGCTTAAGACCATACTATTTATACAGACAAAGCCGAATGGTAGGTAACCTTGAAAATATAGGCTATGCCAAAAAGGGCTTCGATGGCTTGTATAATGTATATGTTATGGACGAAACACATACAATTCTGGGCTGTGGAGCAGGTGCTGTAACAAAGCTGAAAGACCCATCAACAGGTGTGCTACAGCGTATTTTTAATTATAAATACCCATACGAATATAATAATTCATTCGAAGAAATGCTAAAAAGAAAAGAAGGGATCAATGAATTTTATAAGGAATACTTCAACAAGTAATGCTGTAGTATAAATTAACAAAATTGTAATTGATTATTCCATTTTTTAGTGCTATAATTTACCCAATAATTAATATACAGGAGGATTTTATATGAGTTTATTTGACGATATTGTTATTAATGCCAGATCAGCTGCCAATACTGTTGGAAAAACTGTTGGAAAAAAGGCAGGACAGCTTAAGGATTATTCCAAGCTAAAATATTCTGAAAGTGGAATTAAGTCTGAAATTGCAAAGAAGAAGCAGGCTCTTGGTGATTATGTATATGCTTGTACAAAAATAGGCGAGGTTAACCAAGAGAAAATGCAGGCTATGGTAGATGAGATTGCCGAGCTTGAGGAGAATTTGCAGATTACACAGGAAATGCTTGTTGTAGCTAAGAATAAGATAGTTTGCAATGAATGTAAAGCAGAAAACGAAAAGGAATCAATTTTCTGTTGTAAATGTGGACAAAAGCTTTCTGGAGATGAAGAGTCAAAGAAGTGTAATTGCAACGAAAATAATTGCGATGTAACTGTTGTAGCTTCTTCAAGTGTAGATGATATTACAAGCACTCCTGCTGAAGCTGAGGAAGTAGCTGTTGAAGCAGAGGAGCTAGAGGATATAACAGTAGCTGAAAAAACAGATGAGACTGTTTCTGCTGATGTAACTCTTGAAAAGGATACAGTGGCTGATGAAGCTACTGAGGCTTGATAAAATAACTAAAATACAAATAAAAGCTTTATTTGGCGGGATTTTCCCGCCAAAATTTTCGTAAGGAGGTATAAGCTTTGTCCGAGCATTTTGAACATAAAAATTCTGGCAAGCACAACAATAGCACAAACAATAAACAAAACGACGGCTTTAAAAGTACAAGCGATATGTCTGTACATATCACCTCAGACGGTACTGCTGTTACAACCAGTAAAAAATCCTCTAAAAAGTCTAAAAAAGAAAAAGGAATAGAACAGCAATCCTTTGTAAAGGGTGCTATGATATTAACCATAAGCATTATTGTTGTTAAGCTGATTGGTGTAATATTTAAGGTGCTTTTTGCCAATATTGTAGATGGTGTAGGTAACGGTGTATTTAATAGTGCCTATGAGCTATATAACGTTATCTTCACAATAGCATCAGCTGGCTTTCCTATTGCACTTTCAAGAATGGTATCTGAATATGTTTCTAAACAGAGATATAAAGATGTAAGGCGATTGCACAAGCTTTCAATACCGTTTTTTGTAACAACGGGTGCAGTTTGTTGCTTACTTATGATAGCATTAAGTGGTACCTTCTCTAAAATGATTGGTAACTCAGCAGTACAGCTACCAGTTATTGCACTTTCTCCTATTGTGTTTTTTGGCTGTCTTATGTCAATATACAGAGGATACTTTGAGGGTATGCGATATATGGTGCCAACAGCCATATCAGAAATTATCGAATCAGCAGGAAAGCTGTTAGTAGGCTTCACATTGGCATTTGCTGTAAATTTCTTTGCAACTGCTGAATATAATGAAAGTGGTACAGTATTCGGTAAGCTAATGGCAGACGAAACAATGTTTAACAATACTCTTGCTTCATATACTGTATCAGCAGCCTTTATAGGTATTTCATTCGGCTCCTTCTGTGCATTTCTGTTTTTGATGATTAAATACAGACTTACAAAGGGTGGTATTACACAGCAACAGCTTCAAGAGTCACCAGAGGCTAAGGCTAAAAAGGAGCTATTTAAAAAGCTTGCTCTTACAGCTATCCCAATCGGCTTAGGCTCATTTGTTATGAGTATAGCCAGTACAATAGACTCTATTCTAGTTCAGAACAGAATAGTAAATATTATGGAAACTGGTAATGGTGCTGTATTACAGGAAATGTACAGCTTTTTAACTCCAGAGCAATTCCAGCTTAATGCCACAGGCGAATATAGCATACAGGTTTATCTGTTTGGTTGCTATGGCTATGCATTAACCTTCCTTATGCTTGTTACAGCTGTAACTCAGGCATTCGGTCAGAGTGCTATGCCAGCATTAACATCAGCATGGACCGTTAAGGATAAATTACTTATTAAAAAGAATATAAACACAATTCTAAAGGTTACCTTTCTGGTAACACTGCCAGCAGGTATTGGTCTATCTGTACTTGCACAGCCATTGCTTACACTTTTGTTTGGTGTAAGAGATGAGGTAATAATAGCTACTACTGTTTTGCAGGTTATGGGTATTTCAAGTATCTTCATAGCTACAAGTACACCAATTTGCAGTATGCTACAGGCTATTGGCAGAGTAGATATGCCTTTAAAGCTTTACACAGTAAGTATGATACTAAAAATAGCTATCAACTATATTCTTGTTGGTATTCCTGCTATTAATATCCCAGGTGCAGCTGTGGGCTCATTAGTTGCTTATTTGTTTGTTTCTGTTGTTGGTATATATATCATTGCTAAAGAAACAGGTGTTGTTCCAGATTTTAACAAAATACTTATCAAGCCACTTATAGCGGCAATCTTCTGTGGTGTTGTAGCATTTGGCTGTAATTATGTAGTTTCAAACTATATTTTAGCTCCAGGAAGATTTACTGTAATACCTTCTGTAATTGTTGCAATGCTTGTTTATACAATCGCACTTTTACTGCTAAAGGGAATTACAGATGAGGATTTACAGGAGATTCCAGGTGGAAATAAAATAGGAAAAATACTTGCAAAATATAAGCTTTTAAGGTAGAATATAGTGTAGTCAATGGTAAGGAGTAGAATTTATGGATTTTAAAGAGAAAGACAGCTATAATGTTTATGATTTGGTTGAGGTTATAAGAAAGCTTCGTTCACCAGGTGGCTGTCCATGGGATATAGAGCAAACTCATCATTCTATTCGTCAAAACCTTATAGAAGAAACCTATGAGGTTATTGAGGCTATTGATAAAGATGATACAGAGCTATTAAAGGAAGAGCTTGGAGATGTGCTTTTACAGGTTGTATTTCACTCAATAATTGAAGAGGAGCAAGACTCATTCAATATTGACGATGTTGCAGACGGAGTTTGTAAAAAAATGATAATCCGTCATCCTCACGTTTTTTCTGATGTTAAAGCAGATACAACCGAACAGGTATTAAAAAACTGGGACGCTATCAAAATGCAGACAAAATCCCAGAATACACAGTCAGAGGTGCTTAACGGTATTTCTCGTTCATTACCAGCTCTTATGCGTAGCCAGAAAATACAGCAAAAGGCTGCAAAGGTTGGCTTTGATTGGGATAATGTAGATGGTGCTCTTGACAAATTAGCCGAAGAGGTAAACGAGCTTAAAGAGGCAATACAGGAGGATAACAGTGCTCATATCGAAGAGGAGCTTGGCGATGTATTGTTCTCTGTAGTAAATGTATCAAGATTTGTAAAAACAGATGCAGAAAAGGCACTATATAACGCTTGTGAAAAATTCATTTCTCGTTTTTCTAAAATGGAAAGACTTGCAAATGAAGAAAATATAAAAATTCAAGAGACTTCTCTTGAAGCATTAGACGAGCTTTGGGAAAAGGCTAAAAAAATGAATGATTAATTTTTATGGAGGAATTTAAAAATGAACAAAACAGAACTGATTGCAAAGGTTGCAGAGAAAAGCGATCTAACAAAGAAAGACGCAGAAAAGGCTGTATCAGCTCTACTTGACACAATTGTTGAAGCAGTAGTTGAAGGTGAGAAGGTTCAGATCGTTGGCTTTGGTACTTTTGAACAGCGTCAGCGTAGTGAAAGAACAGGTTTAAATCCAAGAACAAAAACTGAAATTGTAATTCCTGCTTCTAAGGTTCCTGCTTTTAAGGCTGGTAGAAACTTTAAAGAGGCTGTGAATAAATAATTTTTATTTATGTCATTACAACCGACTTTCACCAGAGAGTCGGTTATATTTTTTATAAAAATAAGGAGATAATTTATGAGATTGGATAAATTTTTAAAGGTTTCAAGAATAATAAAAAGAAGAACAATAGCTAACGAGGCATGCGATGCTGAAAGAGTAATTGTAAACGGCAAGCCACAAAGAGCGTCATACGCTGTAAAGGTAGGCGATATTTTAGAAATACAGCTAGGTGCAAAGCCATTTAAGGCAGAGGTTTTACAAATAAATGAATATGCTAAAAAAGAAGACGCAGGCTTGATGTATAAGGTAATTGAGTAATCCTCATAATAAATTAATTCGGTGCATATATTATACTACACTGATATGGGGGTACAATATATGCACGAAGATAAGCAAAGACCTAAAATACCACACAGCGTTATAATAGAAAACCGAGCGTCAATTTCTTTTACAGGAATAAAGGATATGGGAAGCTTTGACGAGCAAACCGTAGTTTTGTATACAGATTACGGAGAAATAAATCTGCGTGGCTCAAAGCTACATATAAATAAATTAAGCCTAGAAACAAACGAGGTTGATATAGACGGAAATATAGAGGCTATAATCTATACGCAAAATAAGCAGAATACTGGTTTTTTCAACAAGCTATTCAGGTAAGGTGTAGCCTATGCAATTTTTTATTTCAGATCAGGTTCGTATTTTTCTTATGTCAATTATCTGTGGTGCTATAATGGGCATTATTAACGAGCCCTTCAGATTTTTAAGATATATGGGAATAAACGACAAATCCTCTGTCTTTATACAGGATATAGCGTTTATGATAGCTATAGCGTTTATTTCGTTCTTTTTTGCGTTATGCTATAACAAGGGTGAATTAAGATTTTTTATTCTTTTAGGCGAGCTTATCGGATTTTTAATGTTCAGATATACTATAGGCTTAATTACAGGTAAGCTCTTTTATTTGCTCAGATTTTCTGTTAATAAAATCATAAAGCTCTGTAAAGCTTTATGTGCTATGTTATCGACAATATTAGCTAAGTTTTCAGGTCGTTTACTGGTAAAAATGCCATTATTGAAAAACTCAAAAGAAACACCTTGCAAAAAAGGTGAAAATTATTGTATAATACTAAAAAGTGTATTTAGATTCGCAGGGGTTTCAAAAAAGAGGTAATATGAGGTAATATTAATGAAGCTTAAAGAGGTTGAAGTATCAACAAAGGGTGTATCCAGAAAAAGGAGAAAGAAAAAGCTTAGCATTACTATAAAAAGAAATGATCTTATTATTTATTCAATAACAATTTTGTTGGTAGGCTATGCTATTGTTTCTTTAATTTCTCAAAATATTAATATAAATAAAAAAACAGCAGAGCTACAGGAGATAAATAATAAAATTATAATCGAAGAAGTAAAAAACGAAGAAATTAACGATATATTAAATTCAAACAAAAGCGAAAATGCAGCTTATATAGAAAAAACTGCTCGTGAAGACCTTGATTACGCATACAAGGATGAGCGAATTTTTATAAATATTTCAGGTGAATAATAACAATGCGATTTGCATTTGTTAATATATATTTTTTAGGGGGACATTACTTTAATGGCAGTTGAAGTTGGAAACATTTTAGAAGGCAAAGTTACAGGAATTACAGATTTTGGAGCATTTGTTGATTTACCAGATGGTAAATCAGGTATGGTACATATATCTGAGGTTGCACCTACATATGTTAATAAAATTAGTGACCATTTAACAGAGGGGCAAACTGTAAAGGTTAAGGTTCTATCGGTAGGCGAAAATGGCAAAATTAGTCTTTCAATTAAAAAGGCTATGGATAATCCTAACAGAAACGATAAGAACGATAGACGAGAGCGTAAAGAGCGTTACAATCGTGGCGACAATAACGATAACGGTAAGGATAACAGAAATTTCCGTTCAAACAGACGCTATGATAATAAGCCTCGCCAGTCTGCACCACCAGTAACAAGTCCCGGTAATTTTGAGTGGCAAAGCTCACGCAAAAACGAAAATGCAAGCTTTGAGGATTTGATGTCTAAGTTCAAGCAAACAAGTGAAGAAAAGTTTTCTGACCTAAAGCGTGGTTCCGAAACCTCTGTACGCAGACCAAGAAGAAACCAAAAGCCATAAATAATATATCTATATAAACATTAACAGGCAACAGCGTTATAGCTTTTGCCTGTTTTTATGTAAAAATAATTGTATTTTATATGAAAATATTTTATAATATTTCTTAATAGTCTATAGAAGCTTTTCTATTTTTATAAAATGGAGGAATAGCTATGGTTGATAATGTGCGAAAAAATTTTGATGATTACAGCTGTGTTTTCAGGCTTATTAAGCTAGCTATAAATAATATAGAGGGTAGTGTAGATGATTTAAATGTAAATT
Source organism: Acutalibacteraceae bacterium (assembly GCA_036309525.1). Taxonomy (GTDB): domain Bacteria; phylum Bacillota; class Clostridia; order Oscillospirales; family Acutalibacteraceae; genus CAG-964. The sequence continues at coordinate 25,763 of JAXJTP010000087.1, forward strand.
GGAATAATGTTTTTAGCCTTGCAAGCAAAATGAGCTTTGTAGTGCTTGTAAAGCTAGGTATAGACCATTTAACAGGAAAAAACAAGCCAGAAAAGGGAATACAGGACTTAATTAATAAAGCGTATAGAAGCCAGATTTTACTTGACTCTAATCAGATATATGAGCTTGATTTATTGATGTCTGCCTTTGAAAATGAAACGCTTGATACTCTTATTCTGAAGGGTGTCAGCTTAAAAAAATGCTATCCAGATACATATTACAGATTTATGGGTGATATTGATACCTTTGTTAACAAAGCAGATTTTGACAAAGCAGATAAGCTGTTATCCTCGTTAGGATATGAAGAGGAGCATATCAGCTCACATGATAAGGGCTATAAAAAAGAGCCGTATATTGTTCTCGAACAGCATTTTACTTTAGTTGAAGATGTTTCAAAGGAGATAAACGATTATTATAATGATATTTGGAGCAAGGCTAAGCTGAAATCAGGCTTTTCTCATATATACGAAATGACCTTAGAGGATATATATATTTACTTATCTGTACACGCTGTACATCATATAAGATTTTCAGGTATAGCCCCAAGAATTTTTCTTGATTACTATGTTTTTCTTGAAAAATATAAGGATATTTTGAATATGAATTATATTAACGATGTGCTTGCAAAATTCAAATATAAAGAATTTGATACCATAGCTGTAAGCCTTGCGTATAAATGGTTTAGTAAAAATGGTAGTGGTCTTGATAAAAATAGTAATGTTGATTTATTTGTGGCAGATTGTAGTACATATGGTACAACAGAGCATAATGTAGGCTTGCGTACAGCCAGACTTGCAAAAAATGGCAAAAAACCAAGCAAGCTTTTATTTGTTATGAAGCAGATATTCCCACCTGCTGTAAGAATAAAATCAGAATTTAAAATTCTTGAAAAATATCCATTTTTATTGCCCTTTGTATGGGTTGCCTATGTAGCTAAAAAGGCAATAAATTCAAATACAAAAAGCTATTATTCAAATATCAATGAAAAAACAGCCAGCTTGTATAATTCCATAATTACCAATTTAGGGTTAGATAATATAGAATAAGAGAGTGTGAAGTTTGTGAAATTAAGAGCAAAAATAAGTGTTTTAGTTAGTTTTTTTATAGCGCTTACAGCCTTAATAGGGATTAGCGTTATTCATACAGAGGACCCTGCTATAGCAGAGATAAGCACTACAGAAAAAGAGGCTACCAATCCTACCGAAAAGCCAACAAGATTACCCGAGGAGCCTACTATGGCAGTAGCCTCTGCCTTTACAGAAAAACAGCTTAAGGATATTAATTCAACAATTAATAAAAAGCTAAAGGATATGAATTTTAACGGCACATTTCTTGTAGCAGTAGGTGACGAAATAATATATCACGAAGCAATGGGCTATAGCAATGTTGAAAAAAAGAAAAAGAATACGCTTAACACAAAATACGAAATAGGCTCCTGTTCAAAGCAGTTTACAGCAGCTGCTATAGCAAAGCTTGAGCAGGAGGGTAAGCTAAGCCTTGATGACAAGGTTACAAAGTATGTAGCATCAGATATTTTTGATAAAAAGCTAAAGATATATCATCTTGTAAATATGTGCTCAGGTGTACCTGACTATCTTAATGAATATATTTATTCGTTAGAGGTAGGAGAAAGAGATTTAGATGCTACCTTTGATAAGGATGAATTTATGGAATGGCTTAATGAACAAAATGCAATTTTTAAGCCAGGAGAATATTTTTCGTATTCGAATACAAATTATTATATACTTGGCTTGATTATTGAAGAGGTAACAGGCAAAACCTACGAGGAGTATATCGAAGAAGAAATTTTCTATCCATTATATATGGATGATTCTTCTTTATTGATGACAGATACTGACTGCGAGGGTTATCTTGACAGCGACTTTACAGAGGGAATTAAGGTTGATAGCACATATTTCTATTCAGCAGGAGAAATTGTATCAACAACAAGTGATATGCTAAAATGGCTGAATGCTTATAGCAGAGGCAAGGTGCTTAACGATAGCAATTTTAACAAAGCTATAAAGATTGGAAAAGACGGCTTCAATTATGGCTATGGCTGGTTTGTATGTGATGATTATTATTACCACACAGGTAACACAGAGCTGTTCTATGCAATAGATATTGCTACAAAAAAGGACGATATTAAGGTAATAGGTCTTTCAAATGTTAATGACACCTCATTACAGCAAACAGGTCTGTCGATTTTGTTATCAGTAGAAAATCAGCTTTTCCCAGGCAAGCATAATGTTTCATCAACAGAAAAGCCTTCAACAAAGTCAAATTAAGAAAACAAAGGGAGGTATAAATTATATGAAAGCGTCAGTAATTATTGTATCAGCAGGCTCATCTACAAGAATGGGTAAGCCTATAAGCAAACAGCTTATAAAGCTAAACGGAGTAGAGGTTATAGTACATACCTTAAAGGCATTTCAGCAATCTGAGTCTGTTGACGAAATTATAGTAGTTTGCAGAGAGCAGGATAAAGACATTATAAAAGCCCTTGCAGAAAAGCACTCTATAACTAAAGCAGTGGCATTTACAGCAGGTGGTGCTACACGACAGGAGTCTGTTAAAAATGGTGTTGCACACGTTAAGCCAACAGCCCAATATATTGCAATACACGACGGTGCCAGACCATTAATAACACCTGAGGATATAGACAGTGTTATAAGCAATGCTGTAAAGTACAGAAGCTCAGCACTTGGAGTTTTTGTAAAGGATACTATCAAGGTAGTTGATGAAAATGGCTTTATAACAGCAACTCCAGACAGAAGCAGTTTAATAGCTATATATACACCACAGGTGTTTAAATTCGATTTATATAAACAGGCTATGCAAAATGCAGAGCAACAGGGTAAAGATTACACAGATGACTGTCAGCTAGTAGAGGCATTAGGCGAAAGAGTATACGTAACACAGGGTAGCCCTACAAATATAAAGCTTACTACACCTGAGGATATAATTATTGCAGAAAGCTTTTTAAGCAGTAAAGGAGAATAAAAAATGAGAATTGGTCACGGTTATGATGTTCATAGGCTAACAGAAAACAGAAAATTAATTTTAGGTGGAGTAGATATTCCATACGAAAAAGGCTTGCTAGGTCATTCAGATGCAGATGTATTACTACACGCTATTTCAGACGCATTGCTTGGTGCGTCTGCACTTGGCGATATAGGCAAGCATTTCCCAGACACTGACCCAAAATTCAAGGGTGCAGACAGTATTCTTTTATTAAAAGAGGTTTGCAGATTGATAAACGAAAAGGGCTATAGAATAGAAAATATCGACAGCACAGTAATAGCACAGGCACCAAAGCTAAAGCCTTATATTGAGCAAATGCGTAAAAATATTGCAGAGGCGTGTGGTATAAGCGTTGAACAGGTAAATGTAAAGGCAACAACAGAAGAAAGGCTTGGCTTTACAGGCAGTGGAGAGGGCATATCTGCACACGCAGTTTGTCTTATTGATTAATTACTTCATTTTAATGTTGTAAGCATTAACCCTGATTTTTATGAATATAAATAATACTAAGAAATCAATATAAATTAAATGCTTATTAGTATTATCGGGGGTATAGGTATGTATAACGACAACGGAAAAATGAAAGCATTCAAGGCTATATTATTTGGTACACTAACCGGATTATTGCTTTGCAGTTTACTTATGCTTATAACAACCTTAATATTAGTAAAGGTACAAAAGCTACCTACCGACGCTATTTATATTTTATTGCAAATAATTGGTGCTTTATCTGCATTTTTAGGTGGATATGTAGCTGTAAGAATTTATAAAGCCTATGGTATGCTATTTGGTCTTACAACAGGCTTTACAATATTTTTTGTTGTTTTTGTAGTTGGTGTTGCCACCTGTGTAGAAACACCTTCGTTTCTGTCACTAACAAAATTAATAGCAATGCTTTGTGCTGGCTCTATGGGTGGAATTATCTCAGTAAACAAGAAAAAGTCTATTCGTAAATATAAATAAATATTTGCAAATAAAGCACATAGCAACAAAATTATATATTGTAAATATGCACCATCAGTAATCGTAACTCAATAAGGAAAATTGTGAAAAGAATAGTATTGAAAATTAGAATATCGGATATATAATTATATTGTATAGTGAAATAAATATTTAGAGAAGAGGGATAGAATAATGAATGTTAAAAAAATTGTTGCAGGCTTTACTACATTAATGCTTACTGCTACAATGCTTGCTACACCTGTAAGTGCAAGTAATATTCAGACTGCAACAGAAAATCCAAGCAAACCTTCTGTTTCGTTAAACGAGGTATATACAGAGGCTTTTTCTGATAGTACAATTACAGCAACTGAAAATAATACTATTGACTCAAATAATCCAACAGAGAGCACCACAGCTCCAACAGAGCCAAACACAGAGGCTCCAACAGAAGTGATTACAGAGCCTCCAACAGCTCCAACCGAAAAACCAACCGAAAAGCCTACAGAGGCTATTTCTCCAGTTGAAAGCTTTACTTACAGTAATGTTACAACAACCTCAATAACTCTTAACTGGACTAAAAATCAAAATGCTACTGGCTATGTTATTTATAGAATGGATAACAAAACCAATAGTAAATATGTAAAATATGCAGTTATAAAAAATAATAGCACTACAACCTATACAAATAAAAATCTTACACCAGCGAGGTGCTACTACTATCAAATTAAGGCTTATTTGTATAAGGATGGTAAATATTATTATAGTTCAGCAAAAACTGTAAAGCCTGGTACCTGTCCTAATGGCGTAAAAAACCTGACTGTAACCTCTCAGACGGATAATAAAATAGGTATAAAGTGGGATAAGGTAGATGGTGCCTCAGGCTATGTTATATACCGTATGGATTATAAAACCAATAGCAAATACAAGGCAATTGCTACAGTAGATAGCACCATTACAAAGATTTCAAATACAAATCTCGAAACAGGCAGACCATACTATTATAGAGTAAGAGCCTATAAGGATGTATATGGAAAAAAATTCTATGGCGATTATCCAACCTTAAAAACAGCAACACTACCAGCCACTGTAACTAACCTTAAGGTTACATCACAGTCTAAAAATCATATATCAATTTCTTGGGATAGAGTACCTCGTGCAACAGGGTATATTATTTACAGAATGGACAACACAACCAACAGTAAATATAAAAAATATGATACAATCAAGGCTAATGGTGTTACTAATTATACAGACGATAATCTTATAGCAGGCAGATGCTACTACTACAGAGTAAGAGCCTACAGAACAGTAGATGGTAAAACCTATTACGGAGGGTACCCAACCCTGAAAACAGGTACAAAAACCATCGCACCAACCTTTAATCTGACTACTGCAAATAATAAAATTACAGCAAACTGGTCAAAGGTAAGTGGTGCCGAGGGCTATGCATTATATGTGGCAGAAGCAAAAAATGCACATTACTATATGCAGGGCAGTACAACAGGCACAAGCTTTACTACAAAGGCATTAACCAGAGGTAAAACATATTATGTAAGAGTGTGTGCCTATAACCTTGTAGATGGCAAGAAGATTTATAGTGGCTATCAGACAAAGTCTATCACCTGTAATGGTAAAAATACTGTAAATGGTTATGAGGTAGGAGAAACCTACATAGCAATAAGCATTAACGACCAGCATATGTGGTATTATAAAAATGGCAGATGTATAGCCTCTACTCCTGTTGTAACAGGAATGAAAAATAAATATGATACACCAAAGGGATTATTCCATGTATGGGAGAAAAAATCTCCAGCAAGATTAGTAGGCCCTACATGGGATGTAGTTGTAAACTACTGGATAGGAATAACCAGCAGTGGAATAGGCTTACACGATTCAATGTGGAGAACAACTGGCTACGGTAGTAATATCTATACATACGATGGTTCTCATGGTTGTATAAATACTCCGTATGATCAGGTAAAGAAGATTTACGATAATTGTACCTTAGGTACACCAGTAGTAGTATATTAATAAACACTTAAACAGCAGATAGCTATATGTAGTTATCTGCTGTTTCTTTTTTGTAAATTGACTAAATAAATTAAATGTGTTAAAATTTTACCAAAACATAAGGAGGGCACATTATGAAAAATGAAAATAAAAGCCTTGTATTTTATATTTTATACTCTCTTTTCCGTTCAATATCAATTTTAATATTATTGCTCACCTTTGTATTAAGATTTGCTGTTGTAGACGGTCCGTCTATGCAAAATACTCTGCACGATAAGGATGTAGCTCTTATCACAAACTATTACCCATATTTTGATGAAATCTCAGATAATGAATATATACCATTTGATTTTAGTTTAAAGCAGGGTGATATTGTAGCTATTGCACCAAGCAATGAAAGTGATAATGAATACAACATCGACAACGCCTTTATAAAAAGAATAATTGCAGTAGAAGGACAAACAATAGGCTTTGATACCGAAAACAGTGCAGTTTATGTTGATGGTAAAATTATAGATGAGCCATATCTTTCAAGCTCTACACTTTCAGGCGTAGAGTGGGAAATACCAGATGTTATCCCAGAGGACAAGGTGTTTGTAATGGGCGATAACAGAACAGTTTCAGTAGACAGCAGAAGTATACGTATTCAATTAGTTGATAAAAAAGACATCATAGGTAAGGTGCAATGTGTTTTGTACCCTTTTGATAGAATTTCATATGCTTATTAATGGAGGTTTATAATGAGTCAGGTTCAAAATATTCAGTGGTTTCCTGGTCATATGACAAAGACAAAAAGAAAAATACAGGCAAGTCTAAAGCTTGTAGATATTGTTGCAGAGATTATAGACGCAAGAATACCAGTAAGTAGTCGTAATCCCGACCTAGACCAGCTTATTCAGAATAAGCCAAGAATTATTCTTATGAATAAATGTGATATGGCAGATAAGGCACAAACAAACAGATGGATAGATTACTACAAAAAGCATAACATTACAGCTATTCCAGTAGATTGTAAATCTGGTAAGGGCTTAAATCAATTTGTACCAACAGTAAGAGAGGTGCTTTCGGATAAAATCGAGCAATGGGAAGCAAAGGGTATGAAAAACCGAAGCATACACATAATGATAGTCGGTATTCCAAATGTAGGTAAATCCTCATTTATAAATAAAATGGCTAAAAAGGGTAGTGCAAAGGTTGAAGACAGACCAGGTGTTACAAGAGGTAACCAGTGGTTTTCTATTGGTGGTGGATTAGAGCTTTTAGATACACCAGGTGTACTTTGGCCTAAGTTTGATGATCAGGAGGTTGGCGAAAAGCTTGCCTTTACAGGTGCTGTAAAGGATCAGGTAATGGATACCGAGCTTCTTGCATTCAGATTGCTTGAGGTTATGTGCAAATACCCTACACCACAGTTTATAGAACGCTTTAAGCTACAGGATGTTGACCTTGACAATATAGAGCCATACGACTTGCTAGAGGTTATCGGCAGAAAAAGAGGTATGCTGATGTCTGGTGGTGTTGTTAATACCGAGCGTGCTTCTGTAACAGTGCTTGACGAATACAGAGGTGCAAAGCTTGGCAATATAACCTTAGAATGTGTAAAATGATTAACGGAGGTAAATTTTGTTTACAGAGTTAACATTAATATGTGCTATATATTTTATAGTAATAAATATTATCTCCATTGTTGTTACAGCTGTAGATAAGTCAAAGGCAAAGCATAAAAAATGGAGAGTACCCGAAAAAACATTATTGATACTTTCAGCTATAGGTGGAGCTGTTGGTATGTACATAACAATGCATTTAATACATCACAAAACAAAGAAAATGAAGTTTATGGTGGGTATACCTGCTATTTTCTTTTCAGAGCTACTAATTGTGCTTGTATTACTGTTTAAATTCAGGTGAAGCTATGCGTGAGGTAATATTAAAATTTACAGTGCCTGCTCAGTATGATAATACACAGGCAAAGTGGTTTTTACGTAACTATTGCAATATTTCTGTAAGGCTTATAACAGCCTTAAAATTGGTTCCACTTGGAATTTCAAGAAACGGTGAGCTTTTGCGTGTGATTGATACAGTTTTTGAAAATGATATAATTCAGATAAAGCTACCAGAGGATAATAATGAAATAGAGCCAGTAGATATTCTACTTGATATTTGCTATGAGGATGACCATATAATGGTGCTTAATAAGCCACCATATATGCCTGTACATCCAACACATGGGCATATTGACGATACATTAGCTAATGGTGTAGCATTTTATCTGAATAATAAAAACGAAAGCTTTTCATTCAGAGCCATAAACCGAATAGACAGAGATACAACAGGGCTTGTATTAGTAGCAAAGCACAGCTATGCAGCGTCAAATTTAGTAAAGAATGTTCAAAAAAAGTATGTTGCAGTTTGCGAAGGAGAAATATTAAATTCAGGCACAATAGACGCTAAAATTTCTCTCTTACCAGGTCATACAATACAAAGAACAGCAGGAACATCAGACGGTGTTACAGCAATAACGCATTATAATCCGATTTTAATAAAAAACGGACATACCCTAGTAGAGTTTAACCTTGAAACAGGCAGAACACATCAAATCAGGGTGCATATGTCGCACATAAGCCATCCCCTTGCAGGTGACGATATGTACGGTGGTTCTTTAGAATATATAAAAAGACAGGCTTTGCACTGCAAAACAATAACCTTTTTACACCCAGTTACTCATAAAGAAATCACAGTCACAACCGATTTACCTGAAGATATGCAAAATATTATCAGGTGATAAATATGCCTTTTAACCCTTAAATTGATTGGTTATATTTTCTAACATTGTAAACATAAATTTAACTTTTTCAAAAAAATATTGATACTTTTTGCTAAGTGTGCTATATTTAATAAGCTAAATGTGATATAAACGATTATCAAAACATAAAAAATATAGTTTATTTTGTAAGGTGTATCAATATGAGTATATTAAGTAAAATAAAATCAAAGGATAAAAAAGCTCTTACTATTGCTTTTATAGTGGTGGCTGTAACAATAACCTCGTTTTCAATGGGTGCCTATTGTATCAGCAGTGCTCTTCTTTCTAAGGGCTCAATATCGGGCAGATTGGCAAATAATCAAAGAACATCACAGGTTCATATCGAAAAATCAACTCAAGCAAACACATCAGTAGATACATCAGTAAATGTAATGCTGGCAAAAGAAAGTGCTGTAATATCAAAAAATAATACATATACAGTTCATCTTGCAGAGGGCTTGATTAAAGAAAAGCTGAATCTGAAATGGAGCAGTGACAACACAAAGGTAGCTACTGTTAGCAAAAATGGTGTTGTTACAGCTGTAAGTGCAGGCACAGCGAATATTTCCTGTGTGAATTTGGATAATAAATCCTCTGATACAATCAAGATAACAGTATCAGCACCTGTATATGCTACTGAGGTAAAGCTTGATAAGTCATCATATATGATGACTGCAACAGGTGAGCTGTTAAAGCTGAATGCAGAGCTTTTACCAAAAAACAATGTAACCAACACAAAGCTGAATTGGAGCACATCTGATAAATCGGTAGCAACCGTAAAGGATGGTGTTGTTACAGCTGTTTCAGAGGGTAAAGCTACTATTACCTGTACCACAGCTAACGGAAAAACTGCAAAATGTGAAATTACAGTAGAGCCTCAGATAAAGGCAGAGGAGCTTACATTAGACTATATAGGCTACGATTTTGACGGACCACAAACAGAGCCAGTATTGCTTACACCAACAATTTACCCACCAGAAACAAGCAATCAAAAGCTAAAGTGGAGAAGCACAAACGAAAATGTTGCACTTGTTGACGAGCAGGGCTATGTAACAGTTGTAGGTGACGGAGAATGTGACATAATCTGCACAACTACAGACGGAACCTATCTTTCTGCTATCTGTGAGGTTACTGCAGTAAATACAATGCTTATAGTTACCCACACAACAACACAAACAGTATATGTGCCAGTAAATCCAGTTGTAGCTAATTCTGTTTTAGAAGAGGCTTTGCGATATGTTGGTGTAATACCATATGTTTGGGGTGGCACAGACCTTTCATCAGGCGTTGATTGCTCAGGCTTTATTTGTGCAGTATATGAACGCTTTGGAGTTAACCTTTGGGGTGTACGCACAGACCTTTACCTTGCTGGTATCGAGGTTCCGTCAATAGAGTATGCTCAGGCTGGTGACATTCTTTGCTATCCAGGTCATGTAGCTATTTACGACGGTAACGGTGGCAGAGTTCATGCCTACGATGAAGGCTATATGATAATGCGTGATCAAAATATCGGAGGCTATTATACAATCAGACGTATAATTCAATAATATAAAAACTATCCCACCATAGTTTAATTATTCTATGGTGGGATTATTAATTTACAGGAGGCTTTACTATGTGTAAAAGACTAATATCTATTCTTACTGTGCTTTTATTAATAGCACTTACGTTTACAGGCTGTACAGCTTCAGAAAAAACAGATAACGGAAATATAAATATAGTATCAACTATTTTTCCTCAATACGACTTTGCAAGAGAAATAACAGGGGATAAGGCTAATCTAAAAATGCTTATTCAACCAGGAGGCGAGTCCCACACCTACGAGCCTACTCCACAGGATATAATCAGTATTCAGGAGGCTGATGTTTTTCTTTATATAGGTGGAGAAAATGACAAATGGGTAGAGGATATATTAAAATCAATAGATACGACAAAAATACAGGTAGTAAAGCTAATAGACTGCGTTGAGTTAACCTGCGTAGACACAGCAGAGGAGCACACCCACGCACACAACGAAGATAACCACGCCCACGAATTTGACGAGCATATATGGACATCACCAATGAACGCAAAGAAAATGGTAGAAGTAATATCTAATGCTATATGCAAAGCAGACCCAGAAAATTCTGAATATTATAAAAATAACACAACTGCATATTCTGCACAGCTTATAGATTTAGATACAAAAATAAGAGATGTTGTTAGCACCTCAAAGCGTAATGAGCTTGTTTTCGGAGATAGATTTCCTCTTGTATATTTTACTAACGAATATGGCTTAAAGCACTATTCAGCATTCCCAGGCTGTTCATCAGAAACTGAACCAAGTGCGTCAACTATTGCTCTGTTATCAGATAAGGTCAAGCAGAATAATATACCTGTTATTCTTAAAATAGAGTTAAGCAATAGCACTGTAGCCGACACAATAGCAAGCGAAACCTCAACAAGAGTTCTAACCTTCTACTCTTGCCATAATCTATCAAAAAAACAGTTCGAAAAAGGTGAAAGCTATATTTCAATGATGACAGCAAACCTCGAAACCCTAAAAACAGCCCTGAACTAAATTATTTTTTGAAAATATAATAGTAAGAAAATATTAAAAACAAGGTGATACTATGCCAATAAAAATTATAAGAAACGATATTACAAAGCTGGATTGCGACGCAATAGTAAATGCTGCTAACAAAACTTTGCTTGGTGGTGGAGGTGTTGATGGTGCAATTCATAAAGCAGCAGGTAAAGGCTTGCTTAAGGAATGTATGAGTCTGGGTGGCTGTAAAACTGGTGAGGCGAAAATCACATCTGCCTACAGTCTACCGTGCAAATTAATCATTCATACAGTAGGTCCTATATGGAAGGGTGGCTTTTTTAACGAACAGGAACAGCTTGCGTCTTGCTATAAAAACTCTCTTGAGCTTGCAAAGAAAAACAATTGCACTTCAATAGCATTTCCTATGATTTCAACAGGTGCTTACAGATACCCAAAGGATAAAGCGTTAAAAATCGCAACTGATACTATCAGCGAATTTCTTCTTGAAAATGAAATGCTTGTGTACATAGTGGTATTTGATAAAAAAGCCTATTCAATAGGCAAAAAGCTTTTCTGTGATATTAAACAGTATATTGATGACAATTACGCAGAGCAGTATTCTAATCAACGCAATATGCTAAGCGAAAGTGAAGCCGTAGATTACTGCGATACTGCACCATCCTGTGGTAAAGCTGTGTTACCAACCACACTTAAAGAAAAGCTTGAACAAATTGACGAGAGCTTTTCACAAATGCTTTTGCGTAAGATTGACGAAAAGGGTATCAAGGATTCAGAATGCTATAAAAAAGCCAATATAGACAGAAAGCTCTTCTCTAAAATTAAAAGCAATATCAATTATAAGCCTAGCAAAGTAACTGCAATTGCCTTTGCGATTTCACTTGAGCTGTCACTTGAAGAAACTAAAGATATGCTGATGAAAGCAGGCTTTGCACTATCTAAAAGCAACAAGTTTGATATTATAATTGAGTACTTCATAACAAATGGTAATTACAATATCTTTGAAATTAATGAAGCTTTATTTGCCTTTGACCAAAGCTTGCTAGGAGCATAATTTGTCGCATTGTGTGCGACCTTTTAAAAATAAATTCCCTATATAATGTGATTGTAAGGTAATAAACCAAGCAATCACATTATATTTTATATTGGAGGAATTTATTATGAAAAGCAATATTACAGAGCTCGTATTTATACTCGACAGAAGTGGTTCAATGGCTGGTCTTGAGGCTGACACAATCGGAGGCTTTAACGCAATGCTTGAAAAGCAGAAAAAGCAAGAAGGCAAAGCGTATGTTTCTACAATCCTTTTCGATAACACCAGCGAGGTTTTACACGACAGAATATCGCTCGAAAAAGTAAAGCCTATAACAGATAGTGATTATTATGTCAGAGGCTGTACAGCCTTACTTGACGCAATAGGTAATGCTATTAATCATATTTCAAATATTCATAAATATGCAAGAAAAGAGGATATACCACAGCATACAATGTTTATAATTACGACAGACGGAATGGAAAACGCAAGCCATAGCTACAATATCAAACAGATTAAAAGAATGATTGAGAATAAAAAGAAAAAGCATAATTGGGAATTTCTTTTTATAGGTGCAAATATTGATGCAATCTCAACAGCAAAAAGCTTTGGAATCAGTGAAAATCGTGCAGTAAATTATAACCATGATAGCCAAGGTACACGACTTGTTTACGAAAACATAGAAAAGGCTGTATCAGAATGTCGTGCCTGTAAGCCGATAAGTGATAGCTGGAAAAATGCTATCGACAATGATTATAAAATCAGAAAAAGCAATTAATAAGCCTTGTTAGCTTCAGGGAAAACAATTTAGTCTGCTAAATTATTAAAAAAATGTAAATTTATTGATTTTTATAGTGAACAGGGTGATAATTTTAGTATAAAAGTCAAAATACTCTTTGACATTATACTAAAAGAGTGATAAAATAAAATCAAAATAGCTAATATTTGTATATTAGAGAAGGAAGGAGATAATACATGTTTAATATACCTATGAATACAAAGGGTGCGTTAAGTGCAGAAGGTTTGTTATCATTAAACAACGGTGGAGTTCCAGCTCAGCCACTGCAAAATATGCAACAAATAATGACACAGGCACAGCCAATGCAGACTACACCACAGCAACCAATGTATCAGCAGCCAGCTCAGCCTGTACAACAGCCAATGTATCAGCAGCCAGCTCAGCCTGTACAGCAGCCAATGTATCAGCAGCCAGCTCAGCCTGCACAGCAACCAATGTATCAACAGCCAATGCAGACTACACAGCAGGTGGCTCAGCCTCAGGCTGTAGCTCCAAGACAAAGACCAGCTGGTACTGGTGTTCATTTGAAAAAGGGACAGAAAATGTCTTTGTCACAAATGAATCCAAATCTATCAGAAATTCAGGTTTGTCTTGGTTGGGATCTTTCAAACCAAGCGTGCGATCTGGATGCGTCAGCCTTTATGTTAGGTGACGACAACAAGGTTGTAGGTGATGACTGGTTTGTGTTCTACGGTCAGCCAACAAGCCCAGATGGCAGTATTACACACTATGGCGACAGCTCAGACGGAGCAGCAGCTGGTGATGATGAGGTAATTGATATCAAATTAAATCAGATTAATCCAAGCGTTAAGAAGATTGCTTTTGTAATTACAATAAACGAGGCTCGTGAGAATAATTTGAACTTTAGTATGGTATCAAATGCATATGTAAGAGTTGTAGATAAATCTACTGGAAAAGAGCTTGTAAAGTTCCTTTTAACAGATTACTTTGCAAATGTTACTTCAATGGTAGTAGGTGAGGTTTACAACAAGGGTGGTCAGTGGAGATTTAACCCTGTTGGAAACGGCTTCGCAGAAGACCTTGCAGGTCTATGTGCTGTATATGGTGTTAATGTAGCTGACTAACAGTCTGTTAAATTCACAGTATAAATTAAAATATTATAACAGTGGCTGTTAAAATAATTTTTAAATCAAACAGCACTGACAAAACAAAGAAGAAAAGGAGAAATTTTTCAATGCTTAAGCTAGAAACAGTAAACGAGTTGACACTTAAGGTAACCTGTCAGGGTGGTGGAGATATTCTTTACACAAAGGCTGGTTCATTTATTTGTGGTGAATGCTACGGTCATAAGAATTATCAGTTCGAGAAGGTTCTATTAGGTCCAGAGGGTAACCCACTTCGTGCAGCTATCGGACAGCTAGGACGTCGTTTCACAGGTGAAAACCTACCTCTAATGAAGGTAGTAAACAGAGGAGACAACATTACATACTATGCTAGTGATGCAAACCATGTTGTTGTATATACTCTAAGACAGGGCGAGACAATTTCTGTAGAGTCTGAAAACCTTTTAGCTTTTACAGGTGACTGTAAATATGGCGTAAGATTCTTAGCACAGGGTGTTATTTCACAGAAGGGTCTTGCAACATCAACATTAACAGGTGTAGGTCCAAATGCACAGGTAGCTATTCTTGTAGATGGTAACCCTATCGTACTTAGTAATACTCAGAACGGTGCTACAATCGAGGTAGACCCAGACGCAGTAATCTGCTGGATTGGTAGAGACCCAGGCTTTAAGCTAGACTTGTCATGGAAAAACATTATCGGTCAGGCTTCTGGTGAATCTTATATGTTCGAGTGGAAGGGCAATGCTCCTGCAACAGTTATTATTCAGCCAAAAGAAAGAGAATCTGGTGTTAATATTGGTATGGATGGTGGTTCTTCAGGTCAAAGACCAACAACACAGAACAACCAGACAATAGGTGGTGCTGCTCAGAGCATTCAGGGAACACTTGGTCAGCTAGGTAATATGCTAGGTGGCAATGGTGGCAACGGCGGCGGAGGCGGTGGCCTTGGCGGTCTAGGTGGTATGTTCGGATTCTAATTTTTGATATTTATTATTAAAAATTAAGAAAATAACCGAATATTCCTGATAAAATCGAGTGAGATAAAGCAGTAAAATATCAAAATAAAATTTCTTTATTAAGTATTATTGCTAAGAAATCGCTCATATTATTAGAATAGATATATGTTATATACATTATAGTTTGAATTAATAAGAAAGGATGTTTTTCTAATGGCAGTAAGTTTGAAAAAAGGCGGAAAGATTAGCTTAGAAAAAGTAGCAGCAGATGCAGGTATCAGTGGAGGCTTAACAAATATTCTTGTAGGCTTAGGCTGGGACGTAAACCGTTATGATGGTGGTGCTCAGTTCGACCTAGACGCTGCAGCTTTTATGCTTGCAGGTACAGGTAAGGTAAGAAGCACAGATGACTTTATCTTCTACAATCAGACAAAGGGTCCTGGTATTGAGCATTTAGGCGATAACAGAACAGGTGAAGGCGATGGAGATGATGAGGTTATCAAGGTTGACCTTAATACAATTCCAGCTGATGTAGAGAGAGTAAGCTTTACTGTTACTATCGATCAGGGTGCTGAAAGAAACCAGAACTTCGGTATGGTAGAGAACTCATACATTCGTGTACTAGATGCAGCTTCTGGTACAGAGTTAGTTAGATATGACCTAGGCGAGGATTTCTCAGTAGAAACAGCTGTTGTTGTTGCTGATCTATACAGACACAATGGCGAGTGGAAATTCAACGCTATCGGCAGTGGCTTCTCAGGTGGTCTAGCAGCACTTTGCCAGAACTTCGGCGTAGATATCTAAGCTTAATTATCGCTTCAAGATTATAATAACAAACAGGCAATTTGCCTATTAAAGCTAAAAAAACAGCAGTAAAAGTACTTAAAGACTTTTACTGCTGTTTTTGTTAGCTCTATATAAAGATATAATTATCGCTACAAGGTGGATTTTAAATTCTATGAGATTTCTTAGTGAGGAGAGCATCGTTGGATATAAAATATGCTCATATGTTAGAACTATTATATGAGTATATAGATGAATTTGTATCATTTGGATTAGCTAAATGGAAAAAAGTTTTTGGTACTATTCAAAGCGAGATTCCGATTGTTTTTCATCGTTGGAAATCAGATGAGGGGCACTATATTAAAGGTGATTTTAATCCAACGAATTCTAATATTGTAGTTAATATTTATCAATGTAATCTTCAAAACAAGGAAGGTTTAAAAACGGCGATTAGACATAAATTGATTCACTATGCTTTATTCCATGCAAGATTGCCTTATTGGGATGACTCTGCAGTGTTCTGGTATTTTGCTCTGAAATTAAATGCTGCTCCCTATAAAGAGCTTGACTCAATAGAATTTGAACTTCTTACCTTATTAAATTCTCTTGAATAAAACGAGATAGAAGATACATTGTTAAAATTACAAAATAAAATAGCTACAGTGGCAAATTTAATTTAGTGTAGGTCTCCCAGCAAAGCTCTTTTTACTAATTATAATAAAACCACTGTATATAAAACCATATATTTAGTAGGGTGAAAGGTGATAGATTGCTTAATAGTAGCTGATTTTATTATTCGACTAGCATTAAACTAACTGTTTTTAAGTATAAAAATCCCCATACATAATTTTGCACGATGTTTTTTAGCCCAGAAAATATACATTGTATGTAGCCTTATTACATGATATAATTTAAAGTAAATAATTTAACTATTATCTAAATATAAAATTTATAACTTATTAAGGAAGAGGTATAGTATGTTAGAAGTAGGAACAAAGGCACCTGATTTTGAATTACCTGATCAGAATGGAGAGTTGCATAAACTAAGCGATTATACAGGAAAAAAGGTTGTATTATATTTTTATCCGAAGGATAGCACAGCAGGCTGTACAAAGCAAGCGTGTGGATTCTCTGAAAGGTATCCTCAGTTTACAGAAAAAGGAGCAGTTGTGCTTGGAGTCAGCAAGGATTCAGTTGCTTCACATAAGAAATTTGTAGAGAAATACGGACTTACATTTACTCTTTTAGCAGACCCTGAGCGTAAAGTGATTGAAGCATACGATGTATGGAAAGAAAAGAAGAATTACGGTAAGGTTTCTATGGGAGTTGTAAGAACAACATATCTTATTGATGAGCAGGGCATTATTGTGAAAGCAAATGGTAAGGTTAAAGCAGCCGAGGATGCAGAAAAAATGCTACAGGAATTAGAATAATGAAAATAATATTATCACCTGCAAAAAAGATGAATGTAAATGTTGACACCCTAGAACCAACGGGATTACCAGCATTTATTGATAAATCCACTGAAATATTAGCGTGGTTAAAGCAGAAATCTGAGGCTGATTTGAAAAAACTATGGAAATGTAATGATAAAATTGTAGAGCAAAATATTCAGCGTTTAGAGAATATGGATTTGTACCACCAGCTTACACCAGCGATTTTATCATACGAAGGAATTGCGTACCAGTATATGGCACCGGCAGTATTTGAATACGGACATTTTGATTATGTACAGGAGCATTTAAGGATATTATCAGCATTTTACGGTTCTTTAAAGGCAATGGACGGAGTAACACCATATCGCTTAGAAATGCAAGCAAAGGCAACCATAGGAAATACCAAAAATCTATATGAGTATTGGGGAGATTTGCTGTATAAGGATGTTCGGGATGAAAGTGGAATTATTATCAATCTTGCTTCTAAGGAATATTCAAAATGTATCGAGAAATATCTGTCAGCAGAAGATACATATATAACCATAACCTTTTGTGAATTATCTGATGGAAAGCTTGTAACAAAGGGTACCTATGCAAAAATGGCACGTGGAGAAATGGTAAGATATATGGCTGAAAACTGTATTGAAAATCCTGCTGAAATAAAGAAATTTAATAGACTAGGATATATTTTCAGAGAAGATTTATCATTAGAAACAGAGTATGTTTTTGAAAGAAGAAAATAAAGAGCTTGTTAATGAAGGCTATATAAAAGAGAAAAATTGATGAAATCATAATATACAAAGAAAAAATCTGAGGTGTAGAAAATGAAGGTAGTAATTGTTGGAGGAGTGGCTGGTGGAGCTACGGCAGCAGCAAGAATTCGTCGTCTGAATGAGAATGCAGAAATAGTAATCTTTGAAAAAACAGGGTATGTTTCTTATGCGAATTGTGGACTTCCGTATTATATAGGAGATGTAATTTCTGACTCTGATGAACTAACACTTCAGACACCAGAAAGCTTCTGGTCAAGATTTCGTATTTCAGTTAAAACAAATCATGAAGTGACTGGCATTAATGCTTCTGAAAAGACAGTAACAGTAAAAAATCTGCTCACAGGCGAAGAATGGAACGAAACGTATGACAAGCTACTGTTATCACCAGGAGCCAAGCCTGTAAAACCGAATTTGTCTGGAATTAACAGTGAAAAGGTTTTTACACTAAGAACAGTAGAGGATACACTAGCGATTCATAGCTATGTTGAACGCACTAAAGCTAAAAGTGCTTTAATTGTAGGTGGTGGTTACATAGGAATTGAGGTTGCAGAAAACCTCAGAGGAAAGGGACTTGAAGTAACGATAGCACAAAGACCGAATCAGCTGATGAACACACTTGATTATGATATGGCAACCTTTGTTCATAGTAAACTTCGTGCAAAAGGTGTTTCGGTAAAGCTAAATAGCAATGTTATCGGTTTTCGGGAAGATAAAGGCAGTATTGTAACATTGCTTGAAGATGGACAAGAAATATCGGCAGATATAGTTTTACTGGCAATAGGAGTAACACCTGAAAACAGCCTTGCTAAGCAGGCTGGATTGAAGCTTGGGGCAAAGGGAAGTATCGTTGTAAATGACCGTATGGAAACCTCTGTTGCTGATATATATGCAGTAGGTGATGCTGTTCAGATAAAGCATTTTGTAAGTGAAGAAGATACTGTGATAGCACTTGCAGGACCAGCAAATAAGCAGGGACGAATAGTTGCAGATAATATTTGTGGTGGAAACAGTCGTTATCAGGGCTCCATGGGTTCGTCTATTATAAAGATATTTGAGATGGCTGTTGCAAGTACAGGTTTAACAGAGAAATCAGCAAAGGCTTTGGGAATAGAATGTGAAAGTGTGGTTCTTTCGCCAGCCTCTCATGCTGGTTATTATCCGAATTCAAAGGTAATGACTATGAAGGTGGTTTTTGAAAAGGGAACATTAAAGCTTCTTGGTGCACAGATTATTGGAGCTGAGGGTGTTGATAAGAGATTGGATGTACTTGCTACAGCAATTCAATGTGGAATAAAAGCAGATATGCTTAAGAATTTAGATCTGGCATATGCACCACCATTTTCATCTGCAAAAGACCCTGTTAATATGGCTGGATTTATGATTGAAAATATAAGCAATGGAATTGTAAAACAGTATTACTGGGATGAGGTTAAGGACTTACCCAGAGATGGAAGTGTTACCTTACTGGATACCAGAACAGTATATGAATATAAAAATGGACATATTGATGGATATATCAATATTCCAGTGGACGACCTTAGAGACAGATTATGTGAGCTAGATAAGAGTAAGCCAGTATATGTAATCTGCCAAAGTGGTTTAAGAAGCTATATAGCTTGCCGAATTTTATCTCAGAATGGCTTTGATTGCTATAATTTTTCTGGAGGATATAGATTTTATGCAAATGTAATTCATGAAAAGCAAATGAGTGAATGTGCATATCCCTGTGGTATGGAAAAATAATTGAGAAATCTGAGATTGTAAAATAAAGTGTGTAAGTTATAAAAATAGCTTGCACACTTTTTTCATTTGAAGATAAGTGTGCTACAATATAAAGAAAGGACAAAAA
>JAXJTP010000088.1:0-4520 GCA_036309525.1 Acutalibacteraceae bacterium
CAAGTGAAACCTGTGCTATGCCCTTGCCCTATTCTAGGGCATTTATTCTTTGTGCGATAGCTTACATATTCTTCAACAGGTTTGCCATTTCTATTGCACTTACTGCACAATCATAGCCCTTGTTGCCTGCCTTTGTGCCTGCTCTTTCGATTGCCTGCTGAATTGTATCTGTTGTTACTACACCGAACATTACTGGAATTCCTGTTTCAAGTGAAACCTGTGCTATGCCCTTAGAAACTTCAGCACAAACATAATCATAATGAGTTGTAGCACCTCTGATAACTGCACCAAGGCAGATGATTGCGTCGTATTTTTGGCTTTGTGCCATTTTCTTTGTGATTACAGGGATTTCAAATGCACCTGGTACCCAAGCTACATCTATATCCTCATCGTTTACACCATGACGTACTAAACCGTCTACACAGCCACCTAGTAGCTTTGAGCCGATAAACTCGTTAAATCTGCCTACTACTATACCAATTTTTAGTCCTTCTGCTATTAGCTTACCCTCTAGAATGTTCATAATAAAATCCTTCTTTCTTTTTTATTAAAATTACTTATTAAAATCAAGTATGTGACCCATTTTTTCTTGCTTTGTTCTTAGATAAAATTCATCATATTTGTTAGCCTCAATCTGAATTGGAACTCTCTCTACTATTTCAAGACCGTAATCCTCTAAACCGTCTATTTTAAGAGGATTGTTAGTCATAAGCTTTAAGCCCTTAACACCTATATTTCTTAAAATCTGTGAGCCAACAGAATAATCACGCATATCAGCTGGGAAACCAAGTGCTATATTAGCCTCTATTGTATCCATACCCTTATCCTGTAGTGCGTAGGCTTTTATTTTGTTAATCAAGCCTATTCCTCTGCCCTCCTGACGAAGATAGATAAGAACTCCTCTGCCCTCTTTTGCTATTGCCTTCATAGCTGCGTCATACTGCTGTCCACAGTCACATCTTGATGAGCCTAGTGCATCTCCTGTTAGGCACTCTGAATGAACACGACAAAGTACAGGCTCTCCGTTGGTAACATCTCCCTTGATAAGTGCTACATGGTGTTCACCGTTTATTTTATTTACGTAGCCACGAATCTCAAATTCACCATAGCGTGTAGGCATATTTGCTTTTGCTACACATTCAACAAACTCCTCGTGAACTCTACGGTATTTTATAAGGTCTGATATTGTGCCGATTTTCAGATTATGTGTTTTTGCAAACTCCATTAAATCGTCAAGTCGTGCCATTGTACCGTCTTCCTTCATAATTTCACAGCACAATCCCACTGGCTTACAGCCTGCAAGTCTTACTAAATCAACAGTAGCCTCTGTATGACCGTCACGCTCAAGCACGCCACCATCCTTTGCTAATAGTGGGAACATATGTCCTGGTCTACGAAAATGCTCTGGTCTTGCTGAGTCCTCAACAAGCTTCATTGCTGTAAGAGAACGCTCATACGCAGAAATACCTGTTGTAGTATCTATATGGTCAATAGACACTGTAAATGCTGTACAGTGATTGTCGGTATTGTGTGAAACCATCTGAGGGAAGCCTAGCTTTTCAACGTACTCACTTGTCATTGGTGTGCAGATAAGACCACGTGCATAGCTAGCCATAAAGTTTACATTCTCAAGTGTTGCATGCTCTGCTGCACAGATAACATCTCCCTCGTTTTCTCTATCCTCTGAGTCTAGCAAAACTACATTTTTACCATTTCTTATATCTTCTAAAAGCTCTTTAATTGTATTAAATTTGTAATCTGACATCAAAATTCTCCTTTCGTTCAGATAGTATAATTACATAAATCCATACTCAATAAGCATTTCTTCTGTTATATTATCCTCTGGTTTGCTTTCAGCCTTAAAGCCCATAAGCTTTTCTACATATTTAGCTATAACATCGCATTCAAGATTTACTGTATTACCCACACCCTTTTGTAGCAGTGTTGTTTGCTGTGAGGTGTGTGGAATAATTGAAACCTTAAAGCAAATATCATCTACATACGCAACTGTAAGGCTGATACCGTCTATTGCTATTGAGCCCTTTTCTACCACATACTTTAAAATTTCTGTGGTTGCCTGAACAGTTACCCATGTTGCGTTGTCTTCTTTTTCGTAGGCTGTAATAGTACCTGTGCCATCTATATGACCACTTACTATATGACCACCCATTCTTGTAAGAGGTGTTAATGCTCTTTCAAGGTTTACAGGGCTGTCTGGAGCTTGCTGTGAAAGATTTGTTCTTCTCATAGTTTCAGCCATTACATCAGCACAGAAATAATCACTGCCCATAGCTGTAACAGTAAGACAAACACCATTCACTGCAATACTGTCACCTAACACTGTATTTTCTAAAACCTTTTTTGCAGAAATTGTAAGAGTTGATGACTTTTCTCCGTTTGTTACAGCCTTGATTTTTCCCATTTCTTCTACTATTCCTGTAAACATAATCCGTTTACTCCTTTAATTTTTATCGACATATGCAGTAATGCATATGTCGTTATCTACCATATCAGCTGTTATATTTTTCAGCCTTACGCTTTCTGATATTTTATCAAAGCCATTACCCTCTACTGAGGTTTTTGCGTTTACTCCACCGAAAATTTTCGGTGCTATGTAGTAAATAACCTTATCAATTATACCCTGATTAAACGCACTAAAGGCAAGTGTACCTCCACCCTCAAGTAAAATGCTATCAATGCCCATTTCGCCTAGCTTTTCCATAAGGCTGTTAAGGTCAACTCTTGCGTCCTTTTCCTTTATAGTGATAACCTCAGCCCCCATTTGCTTTAGCATTTCTGCTTTTATACAGGTGTCGCTTTGCAGGGTAGCAATTATTGTTCTGTATTTGTCAGCTGTTTGAACAATATTTGACTCAACAGGAATTTTTAGTGATGAGTCAACAACAATTCTTACAGGAGATGTACAGCCCTCTGCTCTGCAATTCAGCATAGGATTGTCACTTATCACAGTATTTATTCCTACCATAATACCACTTAAATAATGCCTTAGCATATGTACCTGATTTCTTGAAGCTTCACAGGAAATCCACTGGCTTTCGCCCTTAGCTGTTGCGATTTTTCCGTCTAGTGTGGTAGCTGATTTATATACAACAAAAGGCTTTTTGTCAACTATATATTTCATAAAGACTTCATTCAGCTGTATGCTTTTATCAGCAAGCAAGCCATAGCTTACCTCAATACCAGCGTCCTGCATTTTCTTAATTCCTCTACCACTTACAAGTGGGTTAGGGTCTGTAGCACCTACAACAACCTTTGCGATTTTTTCTTTTATAATTCTATCGGCACAGGGTGGTGTTTTGCCTGTATGGCTACAAGGCTCAAGAGTTACATACATTATTGCACCCTCAACGCTTTCGGTTGCGTTGTTAAAGGCGTCAACCTCTGCGTGAGCCTCGCCACATTTGTGGTGGTAGCCCTCACCGATAATTTTGTCACCCTTAACTATAACAGCACCCACCATTGGGTTAGGGCTTGTAAAGCCTCTGGCTTTTTCAGCAAGCTCTAAGGCTCTTTTCATATATAAATAATCCTTTTCTGAAAAACTCTGCATAAAAACCACCTAAAAAAGCCACAATGCACAGGGCATTGTGGCTGAATAAACACTGTAAATCAGCTGTAAAATATAAATATACCTAACCACAGGAATTTACAACCCATAAGCAGATAAAAATAGAATTACAGCTGTTATATGTTTCTGTCATCCGGACTATACCGTCGGCTTTGGAATTACACCAAATCAGCTTTCGCTCGTGGGCTTTACCACCGGTGGGGAATTCCACCCCGCCCTGAAACAAATTTATTATACATTTTACATAAATATTATAGCATTTCCACAGTAAAAGTCAACAGCAAATTTTACAATACAGACTTATATTATTTAACAATTTAACAGGAAATTTTCTTCATAATTCTTTGCTATAATTAATTTTGGAGGAAGTAATGAACAATATAAAATATGTTATAGAAACAGTATTATTACTATTATTTTTCTTAATTACAATAAATATTATTATACCGTGGCTGGTTAGATTTTTAGTACCTAAGCGATTATTTGATGAAAATATATGGCTATTCAAGGAAAGAAGCTTTGAAAGCTCATTTTACAGAAAAATAAAAGTAAACAAATGGAAAGGCAAGCTACCTGATGCCGAAAGACTGATACGCTTTCAACGCAGTTACTTGCCCAAAAATATAGATAAAGCCTATATAAACAGATTTATAACAGAATGCTGTATTGCCGAGCTTGGACATTTAGCAGTGGGAATATCTGGATTTTTTTCTCTGCTATTCCCTGTTTTCTTCCCTCAAAATTTACAATTAAGGGTAGGTATAATATTTTTTGTAATGTCAGTTATTCCTTAGACTTGTTCGATAACCTTGAAAACAGCAAAAAAATAAACTATACTTGAGTTGGTGATGTTTCAATGAATAACAAAGAAAGAATAAACAAACTCAAGGAAAAAGATTATCAAAAATTATTTGGTGTCAAAAAGAATACC